>JBGPYP010000088.1:0-9330 GCA_041493285.1 Casimicrobiaceae bacterium | reverse complement strand
CGCACACCTGGATCGACGCGACCGGCCAGACGCAGACGATCACCCGCAGCTTCGCCGAGGAGATAACCAACTACGCCAACTGGTTCGCGTACTACCGCACGCGCATCCAGGCGGTCAAGACGGTGACCTCGCTCACGTTCACCAATCTCGACGATCAGTATCGCGTCGGGTTCCACACGCTGTCGAACGGACTCACCACCAAAGCGGCGCAATCGGATCCTGCGACCTTCGTCAACGTCGCCGACTTCGATGCGGCGCAAAAGGCGGCGTGGTTCGGGCAGCTGTTTGCCATCACGATCCCGTTGCAGCTCGACACGCCGACGCTCGACGCGATGTCGCGCATCGGTGAGTACTTCCTGAACGGCACCAGCGGCGCGCTTACGGGGGCGACCGACCCGATCATCCTGTCGTGCCAGAAGAACTGGCACATGCTGTTCACCGACGGCTTCACCAATCAGCCCGGCTTGCCGACGAGCACCGTCGCCAATCAGGACGATACGGTACCGGCGCTGCCGGTCGCGGTGGCCGGCCTGACCACGGGGTCGCCATGGCCGCATCCGTTCCGCGAGGATCCGGCGGCAGGGGCGTCGAACGCAGCCTCCGACTACGCGATGAACTACTGGGTCACCGACCTGCGCACCTCGGGTGCATTCGCCACGGACAACGTCCCGGCGACGACCAAGGATCCGGCGAGCTGGCAGCATCTGAATTTCGCCGCGATGTCGCTCGGCACGCAGGGCAAGTTGCCGGTGGCCAATCAGTCGCTGACCGAGAACCTGCTCTCCGCGGGCACCCTGCAATGGCCGCAGCCGATCCCGAACGTGTTCAGGCCGGACAACTCGGGCGTCGACGATCTCTGGCACGCCGCGATCAACGGCCGCGGGCGGTTCGTCAACGCCGGATCGGCGGACGAGCTGAAGCTCGGCATGGGCCAGATCCTGCAGGACATCACCAACCAGGCCGGGTCGCGCGCCGGCGTCGGTCTGGCGAGCAGCTCGATTTCGCTGGCCAACCACGCGGTCTATCGCGTGACCTTCCAGCCCGGCTGGGCCGGCACGCTGACCAAGGTCGACATCGACGTGGTCACGGGCGCCGAGGTAGCGGATATCTGGGAGGCCGCACAACAGCTTCATAACCAGTTGACGATCGTCACGCCCGACCCGACGTGTGTAGCTCCCGGATCGTGCCCATGGTTCACCAACCGGAAGATCTTCACGACCGACGACAGCAACACCGCGGTGCCGTTCCTCTGGGGGAACCTCTCGGCGGCGCAGCAGGATTCGCTCGCGCCTGGACTACCCGCGGTCGGACAGGCCGTGCTCGAGTACCTGCGTGGCAACCCGACCAACGAGGGCGTTTCGTTGGGGCAGTTCCGCGTCCGGGCAACGGCGTCGTTCGGCGAGAACTTCCTCGGCGACATCGTCGACTCGCAGGCCGTGTACGTCGGACCGCCGAACGCGCCTTACACCGACGCCAACGATCCGGGCTACTCGGCCTTCGTCGTCGCCCAGTCCGGTCGTCCCGCGCGCGTGTACGCCGGCGGCAACGACGGCATGGTGCACGCCTTCGACGACGCGAACGGCGACGAGGCCTGGGCCTATATCCCGCACGACTTGTATCGTCCGGACAACACCGGCCTGGGGGCGCTCGCGTATCAGGACGGCGCGCTGCCGCCGTTCCGCCATCACTATTACGTCGACTCGACGCCACGGATCATCGACGTCGACTTCGGCGGGCCGGATTGGCACACGCTCCTGGTCGGTGGGCTCGGCAAGGGCGGGAAGTCGTACTACGCCCTCGACGTCACGCAACCCGGCGCAGTCACGACCGAGGCGCAGGCCGCCGCGCAGTATCTGTGGACGTTTACCGATGCCGACATGGGGTACACGTACGGCAAGCCGATGCTCGCCAAGACGCGCGCCTTCGGCGGCGCCTGGCTCATGGTGGTCGCTGCGGGCTACAACAACCCGACCGGCGTGGGCAAGATCTTCTTCGTCGATGCCAAGACCGGCCTCAAGGTCAAGGAGATGAGCACCGGCTTCGGCAACGCGGCGAGCCCGTCGGGTCTCGCGCACGTCGCCGGCTATACGCAGGACTTCCGTAACCAGCTCATCGATCAGATCTACGGCGGCGATCTGTACGGCAACTTCTGGCGCTTCGACGTCTCGGATTCGAACCCGGGCAACTGGACCGTGCAGCAGATGGCGTACTTCACCGATCCAGGCGGCATTGCGCAGCCGGTCACCACGCCGCCGCAGATTGAGGTCGATCTCGCGAACAGCGTGGACCGCTGGGTATTCATCGGCACCGGCCGATTGCTGGACGATTCGGATATCACCGATACGACCATCGCCAATCAGCAGCAGACCTTCTACGCGATCCGGGACGGCACGACGACCACGCCCAATCCGATCACCGCGGTGCTGCAGCGTGCGGACCTCGTAGCGCTGAGCAGCGCACCCAACGGCGCGGTCGATGGCCTGCCAACCAAGCCCGTCAATGGCTGGTACGACGATCTCCCGCCGGGCGAACGCATTATCACTGCGGTGCAGGCGGCGATCTCGGTGGTGGCCTACGCGGGCACGTCGCCGCAGGACAACCCCTGCCTGACCGGCCAGCCGGCGACGCTCTATGTGCGCGAGTTTTCGCTCGGCGAGTCACTGCTGACCGACGCGAGCGGAAGCGCGGTGCGCGGCATCGGCGAAGTCCAGGGCGCGGTGGGTCTCGACATCGCGATCTTCACCGACTCGACCGCCTCAGGTTCGGACTCGCCCCCCGACATCCGCGTGGCGGTGACCGCAGGCACGACCGGCGACGTGATATTCCAGCACATCAGGCCGCCGTCGTTCCTCGCCGCCCACCGCATGTCGTGGCGGTTGTTGGGGCAGTAAGCGCTGCAGAGCGATAGCAGACGGGAACGGCCCCTTCGCGCGAGCGCAGGGGCCGTTGACGCGGCTTAGGGTGGCGCGCAGGCTTCATGGGCATGACCGCCGCCCTTCTCGGTCTCGACGACCGCCCGTCAAGGCGCGCCGACGACCGCAGGCTCTCGATCGCGATCGGTGCCTCGCTCGTCATCCACGCGCTCACGATCGCCGTACTCCGCGGCCTGATGCCCGCGACCTACGCCTACCCGCAAGCCGGTGCCGGCAGCTTCGCGGTGCTTCAGGCGGTCCTCGCGGGACCGACGAGCGAATCGCCTCCACTGCAACCCGACGCGACCGAGCCAGCGATCGAGCCCAATCTTTTGCTGCCGCCTGCCAAGAACCCGATCGAGGCGCCGCTCCGCCGTCCGCCGCCGCAGACCGGCCCGCTGCCGGGCGGAAACCCCGACCGTATCGGCCCGAACACGCCGCAGGTGAGCGTCGCAGTCGGTACGATCGACGATCCTGCCCGGCTCGGCCCCGACTACATCGCGCGTCTCGCACAACGCTTCCCGAATCGCGCCGCGAAGCCGGCAATGCTCCTCGGGTCTCCGATCGTGATCTACCCGCCGGCAGCGCTGGAAGCCGGCACGGAGCGCCGCGTGGCCGCGTTGCTGACGCTACGCGCTGACGGCTCGATCGCGGAGTCGCAGCTCGTCCGCGAGGACCCGCTGTTCGGCCCGGTCGTGCTCGACGTGCTCAAGGATACCCAGTTCGCGCCCGCCGAGATCGACGGCAAGCCGGTGCCCTACTGGGTGATCGTCGAGTTCGTGTTCTCGCTCAGCCGCCCGAGCGCACCGCCGGTCGCCGAGCGCGGGCTTCGGCGCCGCGGCGCAACGTACCCGCGTCAGCCCAGCGTCGGCAGGTGAAACCCCGGCGCGGCGCTGCCGTCGTCGGGCCAGCGGGTGGTGACCGCCTTGCCGCGGGTGTAGAAGCGCACCCCGTCCATGCCGTGCACGTGCAGGTCGCCGAACAGCGAGTTGCGCCAGCCCCCGAATGAGTAGAAAGCCATCGGCACCGGGATCGGGACGTTGATGCCGATCATGCCGACGTCGACCTGCTGCTGGAACCGGCGCGCAGCAAAGCCCGAGCGCGTGAACAGCGCCGCGCCGTTGGCGTAGGGATTGGCGTTGACGAGCGCGATCGCTTCCTCCAGCGAGTCGGCGCGCACGATGACGAGCACCGGCCCGAAAATCTCCTCGCGATAGATCGCCATGTCGGGCGTGGTCCGGTCGAACAGCGTCGGACCGACGAAGAAACCGGTGTCGTGGCCAGGGATACGCGGCTTGCGCCCATCGACGACCAGCGTTGCGCCTTCCGCAACGCCGCGGTCGATCAGGCCGACGATACGATCGCGCGCTGCGCACGTGATCACCGGCCCCATCTCCGAGTCCGCGTGATCACCCGGCCCGACCGCAACTCGGCGCGCGCGCTCGGCCAGCCTGTCGCGGAGCGGATCACCCGCCTCGCCGACCGCGACGACCACCGACACCGCCATGCAGCGCTCGCCGGCCGAGCCGTACGCCGCGCCGATCAACGCTTCGGTGGTGAAAGCGAGATCCGCGTCGGGCAGGACGACCGCGTGGTTCTTGGCGCCGCCCAGCGCCTGCACGCGCTTGCCGTGCGCGGTGCCGGTCTCATAGATGTACCGGGCGATCGGCGTCGAGCCGACGAACGACACCGCCTTGATCTCCGGATGCATGAGGATCGCGTCGACCGCTTCCTTGTCGCCGTGCACGACGTTGAGCACGCCGTCGGGCAATCCCGCTTCTTTCGCGAGCTCCGCCATCCGCAGGCTCATGCTCGGGTCGCGCTCCGAGGGCTTCAGGATGAACGTGTTCCCGCACGCGATCGCGATTGGGAACATCCACATCGGGACCATCGCCGGGAAGTTGAACGGCGTGATCCCGGCGCAGACGCCGACCGGCTGCCGCAATGAAAAGCTGTCGACCTCGGTGCCGACGTTGTCGCTGAACTCGCCTTTGAGCAGATGCGGGATGCCGGTGGCGAACTCGACGACCTCGATGCCGCGCGTGATCGAGCCTTCGGCGTCGGCCACGGTCTTGCCATGCTCCTGCGAGACCAGCCGCGCGAGGTCCTTCTTGTGCGTCTCCAGCAGCTCGCGAAAATGCATCAGCACGCGCGCGCGCCGCAACGCCGGCGCGGCTTTCCATGCGGGCAACGCCGCCGCCGCGGCGGCGACCGCGGCAGCGACGTCTTCGGCCGTCGCGAAAGGCACATGGCGCAGCACTTCGCCGGTCGCGGGATTGGTGACTTCGCCGTAGCGCGTCGTGCGCGCGGGCACGGCGCGGCCGCCGATCCACAGCGGCAGGCGCTCCAGCGTGGTCAGATCCATGGCTTTCTCCTCCTGTCGATGCACGACTGCTGCGCGGCCAGTCTACGTGGTTGTGCCCAATGGCCACTGAGCGCTCGGCGCTCGCCGTACTTCTTCTGTAACGTCCCGCGCCTCGCTCCGGGACCTCAGTTGGCAAATGAGGCATCCGGCCCTGCTCGCGACGTTCTGCACCACCCTATTACGGTACCTCGTGCAGCCGCGCGACGTAGCGCGCCACCAGGTCGACCTCGAGATTGACTCGCGCGCCGGGCGCGAGTTCACCCAATGTCGTCACCGCCAGTGTATGCGGGATCAGATTGACCGCAAAGCGCTGCCCGACCACCGCATTGACGGTGAGGCTCACGCCGTCGACGGCGATCGAGCCCTTGGGCGCGATAAAGCGCGCGAGCGCTGGCGGAGCATCGATCTCGAGCCGCGTGCTTCCACCAGCGTCGCCCACCGGCTCGATGCCGGCGACGACACCCGCGCCGTCGACATGGCCGCTCAGGAGGTGCCCTCCGAGCCGATCGGACAGGCGCAGCGCCTGCTCCAGGTTGACGCTACCCGGCCGGTCGAGACCCGCGGTGCACGCCAGCGTTTCGGCCGAGACGTCGAAGGACAATGCAGCGCCCGCCTTGTCCACGACGGTCAGGCAGCACCCCGCCACTGCGATGCTGTCGCCCTCGCAAACGTCGCCGACATCCAGCGCGCCGGCATCGACGGTGATGCGCAGGCCGTCGCCACGCGGCACTGCGGTTGCGATGCGGCCGATGCCGTGAACGATGCCGGTGAACATCACGTCAACCCGGCGGCAACGCGCGCGAGGATGCGCCAGTCCTCGCCGATGCGCTCGACGGCGCGGATCGACAGCGGGACGCGCTCCGCGAGCCGCGAGAGCGGCGCGGGCAGCGCAAACATGCCGCGGGCGGGATCGCCGAGCAGGCAGGGCGCGAGGTAGAGCAGCAGCTCGTCGACCCCTCTCGCGGCGAGCAGCGCGCCGTTGAGCTTGGCGCCGGCTTCGACGTGAACCTCGTTGATTCCGCGCTCAGCGAGAAGCGCGAGCATGCGGTCGAGATCGACCCGGCCGTCCGGGCCGCGCAACACCACGCTCTCGGCGTGTGCGGGCCAGACGCTCCGCGGCGTTTCGGCGGACACGACCAGCACGTCCCCGCTTTCAAGCACGCGCGCGTTCGTAGGCAACTCGCCGTGGCGATCGACGATCACTTTCAGCGGCTGGCGCGGAGTCTCGACTTCTCGCACGGTCAACTGCGGATCGTCCTGCTGCACGGTACCGATGCCCGTCAGGATCGCGCAGGCGCGCGCACGCCAGCGATGCCCGTCAGCGCGCGCCGCGGGTCCGGTGATCCACTGGCTCGCGCCGTTGTCGAGCGCGGTCCGGCCGTCGAGGCTCGCGGCAATCTTGACCCGCACCCACGGTCGACCGACCTGCATGCGCTTGACCCAGCCCGCGTTGAGCTCGCGCGCCTCGGCCTCGAACAGGCCGTGCTCGACCGCCACGCCCGCGGCGGCGAGCCGCTCCGCGCCTTGCGCGGCCACCGGGTTGGGGTCGCGCATCGCGACCACCGCGCGCGCGATGCCTGCGGCGAGCAAAGCCTCGGTGCAGGGCGGCGTGCGGCCGTGATGATTGCAGGGCTCCAGCGTTACATAGATCGTCGCCCCGCGCGCCGTGTCGCCGCGCGCGCGAACGTCCGCCAGCGCGCGCACTTCGGCGTGCGCCTCGCCGGCGCGCTCGTGCCAGTCCTCGCCAATCACGCAACCGTCGCGCACGATGACGCACCCGACGCGCGGATTCGGCGTCGTCGTGAATAGCCCCCGCGCCGCGAGATCCAGCGCGCGGCGCATGTGCTCGCGATCGCGGTCGTCGAACGCGGTCATGGGTGTGCCCCCACGCTTTCGGCCTCATTGGCCCATTCGGCCGCTGCGCTGCCCCCAAAGGGGGAGCCATTCGCGCCTTGGGGCGGCCCTGCGGCGCTCATGTGTACCCCCACGCTTGCGGCTGCCGCCGCTGCGCTGCCCCCGAAGGGGGAGCAATTCGCGCCTTGGGGCGGCCCTGCGGCGCTCATGCCGGCCCAGACCCCGCGTTCAGCGCGGCTTGCGCCGCGGCGACGTCGGCTCGACTTCCTTCAGCGCGTCGCGAAAATCGGCGGCGTCCTGGAAGCTGCGATAGACGGACGCGAAGCGGATATACGCCACCTTGTCGAGCTTGTAGAGCTCTCGCATCACCATCTCGCCGATCTGTCGCGACGGGATCTCGCGCTCGCCCAGGCCCAGCACCTGTTGCACGATGCGCTCGACCGCCTGGTCGACGTATTCGGTCGGCACCGGGCGCTTATGCAACGCGCGCTGGAAGCCGTTGCGAATCCGGTCGACGTCGAAGTCCGCGCGGGTGCCGTTCTGCTTGACGACCTGCGGCAGCCGCAGCTCGGCGTTCTCGTAGGTCGTGAAGCGCTTCTGGCAGGCCACGCAGCGCCTGCGGCGGCGGATCGAGTCGCCGGCTTCCGACACGCGCGAATCGACCACCTGCGTGTCGGGGCTGCCGCAGAACGGGCACTTCATCGGTTCACTTGGGACCCGGTGCTACGCATAAACGGGAAATTTTCCCGTCAACGCCTTGACCGCTGCGGCCACGCGCGCGATCGTGCGCTCGTCCTCCGGCGCGTCGAGCACGTCCGCGATCAGATGGCCGAGCTGCTCGGATTCGATCTCGGTGAAGCCGCGCGTCGTGATCGCCGGGCTGCCGATGCGTATTCCGCTGGTGACGAACGGCTTCTGCGGGTCGTTGGGAATCGCGTTCTTGTTGACCGTGATGTGCGCGCGGCCGAGCGCCGCCTCGGCGTCCTTGCCCGTGATTTTCTTCGCCCGGAGGTCGACCAGGAACAGGTGCGAGTCGGTGCCGCCGGAGACGATGCGCAAGCCGCGTTCGCCCAGCACGGTCGAGAGTACCCGCGCGTTCTCCAGCACTTGCTGCTGATAGACCTTGAACTCGTGCGAGAGCGCCTCCTTGAATGCGACGGCCTTGGCCGCGATCACGTGCATCAGCGGGCCGCCCTGCAGGCCCGGGAATACGGCGGAGTTGATCAGCTTCTCGTGCTCGGCGGTGGCGAGGATGAGCCCGCCGCGAGGGCCGCGCAGCGTCTTGTGCGTCGTGCTGGTCACGAAGTGGGCGACGCCGACCGGGCTTGGATAGAGATCCGCGGCGATGAGGCCCGCATAATGGGCCATGTCGGCCATGAGGTACGCGCCGACCGCGTCGGCGATGGCGCGAAAGCGCGCCCAGTCGATGACGCGCGAATACGCCGAAGCGCCGGCGACGATAAGCTTCGGCTTGTGCTCGTGCGCGAGCCGCTCGGCGGCGTCGTAGTCGATCAGCTCGGTCGCCGGGTCGAGGCCATAGGCGACCACGTGGAACCATTTGCCGGACAGGTTCACCGGCGAACCGTGCGTCAGGTGCCCACCGTGCGGCAGCGCCATCCCGAGGAACGTGTCGCCCGGCTTGAGCGTCGCGAAGAACACCGCCTGGTTCGCCTGCGCGCCTGAGTGCGGCTGGACGTTGGCGAACTCGGCGCCGAACAGTTTCTTGACCCGGTCGATGGCGAGTCGCTCGGCGACGTCGACGTACTCGCAGCCGCCGTAGTAGCGTTTCCCGGGGTATCCTTCGGCGTACTTGTTGGTGAGCTGCGAGCCCTGCGCCGCCAGCACCGCGCGGCTGGCATAGTTCTCCGACGCGATCAGCTCGATGTGCGCTTCCTGACGCGCGTTCTCGTCGGTGATGGCGGCCCAGAGCTCCGGGTCGGCTTGAGCGAGCGTGAGCGAGCGATAGGGCATTGGCGAAGGTTCGTTGGTAGCGGCGGGGAAGGCTGTGATTTTAGCATCCCACGCGTCGTAGCCGGCGCCTGCCACCGGCGAAGACGCCCGGCGGGACAATGCGCATATAATCGCCGGAATTTCGCGGGTAACCTTTCAGGGGGTCCTCGTGTCGTCCTTGCTCTCGGTGTCCAGGCTGATCGACCGGCTCAGCGAACGCATCGGCCACGCCTTCTACTGGCTGGTGCT
>JBGPYP010000387.1:0-2359 GCA_041493285.1 Casimicrobiaceae bacterium | reverse complement strand
GGTGTCGGCGTCAAACGCGGCTTCCGGGTTCTGCGCCTCGGCCAGGCGCTCGTAGGGGCCATCGCGCGCGGCCGCCGCGTACACGCGATAGCCCATCACGTAGCGCTCGGCTGATTTCCGCCAGAGGACGCGGACGCGGGACGGCTCGCCCCGTACCTCGAGTCCGCCCACGCGCTGCGGCGGCTGCAGGAACTGGTAGGTCACGAGCATCTTGCGCTCGCTGTCGTGGAGCACGAGCTCAAAGCCGGAGAGCGGAATCGACAGCGTCGCCTCGGCGGAGGGATCACTCTGGGGAGAGCGGTACGCAGCAAAGCTGAATTCACGCGCGGTGCCCTGGAACACGTCGACCAGCTGCCTTGCCCCTTCCGTCGCAGCCAGCACGTACACGTTGTTGTCGGAATCGACGCTCAAACCCTTGATCGCCTGGTAGGACTGCGGCGCGCCGCCCACGGCGTAGCGCCATTCCCGTTTGGCCGAAAACGCCTGCACGGTCCGGCTATCGGCATCCGCGACATAGATGTTGCCGAGCTTGTCCGTGACCACGGCGACCGGCCGCCCGACCCGGCGCGGCTGATTCTCCACGTCGATCAACTTTGCCACGAAGATGCCGTCGCGCGTGAAGATCTGCACGCGCTGGTTGCCGGTGTCGGCAACATAAAGGTACTCGCCGAGATGCAGCCCGCCGATGTCGGAGAATTCGCCGTCGCGCGAGCCGCCGCTTCCGACCGCGAAGCGCAGTTTGCCATCGTGGCCGAAGACCTTGACGCTGTCGCCGTCGGCGATCGCGATGTCGCGCGCGTCGACCGCGGCGTGGTGCGGCCGCTGCAGGCCGGCGAACTCGAATTTCGGCTTGCCGGCGGCGTCGACCCGGGTAACCTTGCTGTCCCTCCAGCCGCTGACCATGCACAACACGTCGCCGCCGTCGAGCGCGTAGGCGCGGTCGCATTCGATGCCGAGCACGGCCGCGCGCCGCACGCTCGGCAGGCGCTCGGTCTCGGGCGCCGCGATCTTGACTTCCGGAACGCGGAAAAACTCGATCTTCCGGTTGCCGGTGTCGACGACCGCGAGATCGCGCCCGGCGACCGCAAGCGCGGCGATATCGGCGAACTGGCCGCGACCGCCGCCGGGGCTGCCGAAGCTGCCGCGCGCCTGCCCGCGTTCCCAGTCAATGTCCGTGATGTTGCCGTTCTCGCCGTCACCGATGAATACGCGCCCGTTGGCATCGACGGCGAGCGCACGCCAGCGCGCGCCGCGGCCGCCAGAAAGGGACGCGGCGGTAAGGCGCTTCAGCAACTGCCCCGAGTAGGTATAGACGGACAGGCGACCCCCATCCAGGTCCTCGAGAACGTAGACGCGCTCGGCGCCGTCCACCGCGACCTGCACCGGGCGAACCAGCGCCGTGGCCGGATCCTTGCCGCTGCCGATGGGGTGCAGGAACACGCCGTCTTCGGAGTACACCGCGACGCGATTGTTGCTGCGGTCCGCCACATAGAGCCGTTGCCGGACGGAAGTAGCAAGACCCTCGGGGTCGCTCAACTGGCCGTAGCCGGACCCGGAGCCGCCAAAAACTTTTGCGATGCGACCCTGATCGTCAACGAGCGCAATCGTGTCGTTGCTCGTGTTCGCGACCGCAATGCGGCCGGATTCGAAAACCGCGAGCCCGCCGGTCTTCTTCGAGCTGAACGACCGGTCGCGCCCGGCGAGATCGGTCGGCGTGGCCGTCTCGCCCGCGAGCCGCCACAAGGCGCCGCGCCCGCGCTCGCTGAAGAGCAGCGTCCCGTCCGCGGCGAAGATCACCCCGCGCACCTCTTCGAGCACCGCGCGGTCCGCGGCCTGCCAGGAACGCAGGAACTGGACTTCCGATCGCTGCGCGACGGCCGCCTGGCTCAGGACTAGCGCCGCGCACGACAGCAGGAAGCCTCTACAGCATCCGATTTTGCTGCTAGGAGTTTGTCGGGCTATGGGCCAACAAACTCCTAAGGCAAAACCGCCAACGGGAAAATGGCCAAAAACGACCCTTGAGACGGCTGTTGGAAGCCGCTCGCGTCCCCAATGGTGAACCAGGAAGCTCATCTGCTCTTCCTTTAATTCAAGTCTTCAGGCGGTTTTGCTATTAGCAGCCTGTCCGACAGCCACTTCCGACAGGCTGCTAAAATCGCCGGAATTCATAATGACTCCCTGGCGCCAGCCACTTCCCCTGTTAGCTCGATGCCCCAACACACCGAGCAAAAGAGTCTAGCACCCGCCCGCCTGGCCAGAAAGGTGGGCGCCGGCCTGACCCTGCTCGCGGTCGTGACTTATTTCCTCGGCATTCCGCTCCTCGATCTGCTGGAGCTGAAAACCTACGATATGCGGCTGC
>JBGPYP010000362.1:0-2578 GCA_041493285.1 Casimicrobiaceae bacterium | reverse complement strand
GCAGCCGCCGCAGACGCCGAAGTACGGGCAGGGCGGCGTGGTGCGCGCAGGACTGGCGGCGATCAGTTCGGTCGTGCGCGCCAACTCGTAGTTGGGCTTGCGGCGGAGCACCTCGACCGCGACCCGCTCGCCGATCAGCGCGCCTTCGACGAACATCGCCTTGCCGCCGACCCGAGCGACGCCACGGCCTTCCTGATCGAGTGCGGTGATGACGACGGAAGGAGGGTCAGATTCGACTTTTCGCAGGCGGCTCGTAGGATGTGGGTCGGTCATGAAAAGTCGAGTCTGACCCTCTTTTCGGGGCGAACGAACGGAAGCTATTGCATTGTACCGGGTCGTGACTCAGCGGCCCGTCCGCGAAGTCATGCCGAGGTAGAATTGCGCGATGCAGATTCTCGCCTTCGACGCCTCGACCGAAGTCTGCGCCGTCGCGCTCGGCGACGGCACGCGCTGGGCCGAGCGCACGGAGCACGCCGGGCAGCGCCACTCGGAGTTGTTGCTGCCGATGATCCGCGCGCTGCTCGCCGAAGCCCGCCTTGCGCTCGCCGATCTCGACGGGATCGCCTTCGGCGCCGGCCCGGGCTCGTTCACCGGCTTGCGCATCGCCTGCGGCGTCGCGCAGGGGCTTGCCTTCGGCGCGAATCTGCCGGTCGTCGGCGTCGCGACGCTCGAAGCGATGGCCGAGACTGCGCGCGCGACGCATGGCTGGACGCGCGTCGTCGCCGCGCTCGACGCGCGCATGCAGGAAGTCTACCTCGCCGCGTACGAACGCGATGGCGAGTGCTGGCGGGTGCATTTCGAGCCTTGTGTCGTCAAACCTAACGCTGCGCCGCTGCCCGCCGGCCGCTGGTCCGGCGCCGGCAACGGCTTTGCCGCGTATCCGGCGCTGCGCGAGTGCCTCGCCGGCGCGCTCTCGGCGTGCGACGAACGGATTTTCCCCACCGCGGTCGCGATCGGCAACCTGGCGCTGCCGCGATTCGCCGCCGGCGAAGGCGTCGCCGCGCGCGATGCCGCGCCGCTGTATGTGCGCCATCGCGTCGCGCTGACGACGGCCGAGAGAGACGCGGGGATACGGCTGTGAACGCCACGCTTGCGCGGGATGTTTATCCTTGGACGGTGCTCTGGCGGCCGATGTCCGAGAGCGACATCGAAGCGGTGGCCGCGCTGGAGCGCGAAGCGCACGTCGCGCCGTGGACGCCGGGCAACTTCCGCGACGCGCTCGCCGCCGGCTACGGCATGACGGTCGGCGTGGCCGGCGACGCGATCGTCGCCTACGGGGTGCTGCTGTTCGCGCCGGGCGAGGTGCAGATTCTGAACCTCACCGTCGCGCCGGAGGCGCGGCGGCTGGGCCTCGGACGCGCGCTGCTCAAACGTTTTCTCGCCGACTCGAAAGCGCGCGGCGCCCTGCAGTGCTTTCTCGAAGTCCGGGTCTCGAACCTGCCTGCGGTCGGGCTCTATGCGCACGAGGGCTTCGTGCCGGTCGCGCGACGGATCGGCTATTACCCGGCCGGCGCCGACGCGCGCGAAGATGCGCTGGTGATGCGAAAAGCCCTCGGGGACGACTGACGTGGCCACCCGCTACGAGATCTTGCGCGAGCTGGGACTGCTGCCGGTCTGGCGCTTCCGAGCCGGACATGATGCCCTTCCCGCGGCCGAGGACTTCGTGGCCGAGGCGCCGCCCGCGGCGAGCGAAGCGCGCGGGGCCGCCTATGCGACCGAGCCGCGCGATCGCCTGCACCGCATCGCGGCGCTCGAGTGGCCGGCGTTCGCCACGGACGTCGAAGCCTGCACCGCGTGCGGATTGTGCCGGACGCGGAACAAGGCGGTGCCCGGCGTCGGCGATCGGCGCGCGGAGTGGTTGTTCGTCGGCGAAGCGCCGGGCGCCGAAGAAGACGCCCGGGGCGAGCCTTTCGTCGGCCAGGCCGGACGTTTGCTCGACAACATGCTCGCCGCGCTGGGGATGCAGCGCGGCAAGAACGTGTACATCGCCAATGTGCTCAAGTGCCGCCCGCCGGGCAACCGCACGCCGGCGCCTTTGGAGGCCGAGGCGTGCCGGCCTTACCTCGACCGGCAGGTCGCGCTCATCGGGCCGAAGATCATCGTCGCGCTGGGCAGGAGCGCGGCCACGACGCTGCTCAACGTCGACGCGACCATCGCCAGCCTGCGCGGCCGCGTGCACCGGTATCAGGGCGTGCCGCTCGTGGTCACCTATCACCCGGCGTATCTCCTGCGCAACTTGCCCGACAAAGCGAAGGCGTGGGAAGATTTGTGTTTGGCGCGCGCCACGATGCGCCGCCTGCAGGACGGGGGCGGCGAGATTCTTCCCTTGCAAGTCGCCGGCGCCGACCCCATTTGACGTTCGACGGTGCCCTCGCGCCTTCGAACCTTCGGCGATCAAGGCAACCGCCCCGCGCCTCCGGGCTTCGGGCCAGTAATCGTGGCCGTCGAACCGATCGCCGGCCAGCGCGACGAACACGTCTCCGCGCTGGGCATACCGCGAGTCCGTGCAAACGCGCGTGACCAGGGTTTCCGGCGCCCCGCTCACCAGTTCGCCCGCGCAACTTTCCGCGATTAGTTT
>JBGPYP010000301.1:0-3352 GCA_041493285.1 Casimicrobiaceae bacterium | reverse complement strand
TAGTTGACTCTTTGGCGGCAGTCATTATAGAGGCGCGGCCCCGGGAGAACCAGCGGAAGTTTCCCCGACGTCAGCGCTCCGGCAGGACGCGACCCCGGCGCACGGAGTCGAATACCGCCGCGACCTCCGTGTGCGACAACGCGCGCAGCAGCACACTCGCGACCAAGAATACGCACAACCCCGCGGCAACCCTGACGCCCGTCGCGAGCGTCGCGCCGAGCACCAGTGCGAACGCCATCAGGGCTCCCGCGACGAACGGCATCAGGCATTGCCGGGCGGCCCGCGTCGAAGACGCCGCACGTCCGGCATCCCGAAGAAACACGATCACGAACGCAACGAACCCAACCGCTTCGCCGCCGAGGCACGCGATCGCCGCGCCGGTCCCGCCCTGCTGCGGGATGAGCACGATCGCGGCGGCGAGGTGCAACGCCATTCCCAGATAATTGACCACCATCACCATCGTGTTCCGATGCAGCGCGAACAGCGAGTCCTGCAGGACAAGGCTCAACGAAAAAACCGGCAGCGCGCAGAACAGCCAGCGCAGCGCACCGCTCGCCGCGGAATAGTCCGGACCGTAGAGGAGCTGCACCAGCTCGGCCGCGAAGACGAAACCCAGGATCGAAATCGGCAAGAGGATGAGCAGGAGGTAGCGCAGGATCGCGCACTGGAACGAGAAGAACTCCGCCCGGTCGCGGACCGCCAGCCGCGACGCGTGGGGGAAAACGCCCCATTGCACCAGTACGGCGATCATCGCCAGCGACAGCACGATCCGTTGCCCGGCGACGTATTCGCCGGCCGCGGCGGCGCTCGCGAGCCACGACACCAGGACGATGTCGCCCTGGTAGAAGAGCATCCGCGGTAGCCGTGCCGCGAGCACCGCGCTCGCGGAACGCATCACACCGAGCGTCGCCGCGCCGGGTCGCCGGTAGCGGATCTTCCCGATCGCGGCACGAACCGCGCGGAAGTTCCACGCAACCAGAAAGCATTCCCCGGCAACTTGGGCCGCCGCCGCGGTGCGCGCATCGAGATCCTGCACGCGCCAGAGCAGCAAGACGAACAGCGCGAACAGGACGTGCTGCAGCGTCACCCCGATCGCAAGCGCGCGTCCCTGCTCGAGCGCGCGCAGCGCCCAGTTGAGGTTCAGCGCCAGCGTGAAGAGGCTCGTCGCGGCGATGAGCAGCACGGCGAGATAGCGTCCCGCGGTCGCTGGCGCAAAGGCGATGATCAGGCCAAAGCCGCACGCCGCGAACAACAGCCGCGCGATCGACACCCGTCCGACCAATTCGGCGGCTTCTGCCGAGCCCTGGGCGAGCGCGCGCATTCCATGGAGATCCGAGCCCGCACTGACGACCATCGCCAAATAGCCGACGATCGCAAATGCGGTGCCCAAGACTCCGAACGCCTCTGCGCCAAGCGATCGGGCGAGGAAGATCGAGACGACGAACCCGATCGCGCGGCTCGCCGCTTCACCGCCGGCTTGCCAGATGATATTGTGCAGCAGCCTCGCGGCGGTCGGTGCGGAAGGTGAGGACATGAGGGTCGACGCCGGCACGCGTCTGGCGCGAATCCGAGCGACGGCGGCAAGTATACGACCTTGGCACCGGACGCTCGGCGACACGCTCCCCCTGTCCACACTCAGCTACGAGACGAACGAAACGGGCGCATGCGGCGTTTCCTGAGACATGCGAGCCTCGCCGGGGCCTCGCTCGCCATTGTCGTGCTTTCGGCGCTGTACTTGCAGCAACGCAGCGTCGCCTACGCGGTGAGCCTGGTCACCGCGTACGCTTCCCTGCTCTGTCTCGCGGTCACGCTCGGCATTGGACCCTGGCAAGCGCTGCGCGGTCGCCGGCTACCGACCTCGTCGTATCTGCGGCGCGATTTCGGCATCTGGACCGCGCTCCTCGCGCTGGTGCACGTGGGATTCGGGCTGTTCGCACACATGGACGGCAACCTCTGGCTCTATTTTTTCCGTGCTCCGCCGCATGACACGTTCCCCTGGCCCCGCATCGACCCGTTCGGGCTCACCAACGATCTGGGCCTCGCAGCCACGCTGCTGCTGCTCGTGCTGCTCGCCCTGTCCAACAACTGGTCGGTGAGACGGCTGGGCGCCGTGCGCTGGAAGACCTGGCAGCGCTCGAGCTATTGGGCCGCCGCCGCCATCGCGCTGCACGCGGCGATCTACCAGCTCCTCGACCGTCGCACGTGGGCGTGGTTGCTCGCATGCTGGTCGCTATTCGCGCTCATCGCCGGGCTGCAATGGGCGGCACGCCGGCCAACGGTACGCTGACGTCAGGCGCGTTCGGCGATGCAAACGATCGTGTGGCCGCAGGGGAGCCCGAAAGGCGAGATGAAAACCCACGCGCGCTCGAGTGCGAGGTAGGCGCCGAGCAGCCGCGACCGTGCGTCGTCCTCGGGGCGAACGACGATGTGCTTGACGGGGGTAGCAGCGGCGTGCGTCGGCCGGCGGCGTCCGCGGATCTCCGCCAAGAGCGAGGGCAGGGCGTTCACCCGGGACAAGAACAGAATCCTGAAATTCCTTGCGACGAGCGCGGCGCGGAGATTGGTCGGTGTGAAGCTATGAGAGAAATCCCTGTCATCGCCGCGCCGGAAGCTTGGCGCGCCCCGGACGCGCAGCGCCAGCGTGCCACCAGCAACGAGTACGCGCGCGAACTCGTCGAGCGCCCGCGCGCCATCCGCGAGCGACATGTGCTGCAGAACGTCGGCGCAATGGAT
This sequence comes from Casimicrobiaceae bacterium, assembly GCA_041493285.1. Taxonomy (GTDB): domain Bacteria; phylum Pseudomonadota; class Gammaproteobacteria; order Burkholderiales; family Casimicrobiaceae; genus PALSA-1003. Next base: position 619 of record JBGPYP010000301.1, on the reverse strand, counting down.
CACCTCGAAGCTCGCGGCGCCGAACGGCAGCGCCGCGGCGGATGCCGCGCTCAGGGACGCCTGGCAGCGATCTCGTGCTAAAGTCAGCGCCTCCGGAAACAGGTCGATCCCGACCCACTGTTCAGCGGAGATCACCGTCTGCCAGTCCTTGAGAAACCGCCCGGTTCCGCATCCCACATCGAGCATCCGGTGCTGTTGCGCCGGGCGATGCCGCCGAAGCAGCGCGAGCGTGAGCTTGCGCATCGACGCCGTCCACGAATGCGAATCCTCCAGTGCCGCCATGCGCTCGAAGTAAGCGCGCGAAAAATCGGTAGCGTCGGTCGGATGCGGGTTCATCGCAACGGGCAAGGTTGGATGCGAACGCCATGATAACGCCACCGGTTCGCCGAGAGCCCTACCGGGTCGCGATCGCCGGCCTCGGCCGCGCCGCGCGCGAGATCCACATTCCGGCGCTGCGCAAGCTCGAGCGGCTCTCGATCGTCGGCGGCACGGACCCGACTCCGCCGGACGCGGACTTCGGTTTCACTCTGTTTCCCGATCTTGCGACGCTGTTGCACGCGACGACTCCCGATATCGTCGTCGTCGCGACCCCGCCGGCCTCGCATTTCGAGCTGGTGCG
>JBGPYP010000111.1:0-8151 GCA_041493285.1 Casimicrobiaceae bacterium | reverse complement strand
GGCGCGAATCGAAGCGGACCGCCAGCGCGCGTACGTGACGAGCAGCCGCCCGGGACGAAGCACATAAGTGTCGGCCGGCGTCAGCCATTTTCTGCGCGCACCGCGCACGTGCGGCAACGCGAACGGCAGGATGGCCTCCCACGCGGCCGGGTGAATGCAGCGCGTGATTTCGCCGATCAGCGTGTCGACCGCGCGTCCGGCGCGCAGCGCCGGCGGGATCAGTACCGAGTTGTCGATGCCCGAGAGCGTCGTCGTGCTGAGCACGAACTGCGGCGCAAGATGCAGCGCCGGTCGACCACGCCAATGAATCTGACTTTCGAACGCGTAACGAACAGCCTCCGGATGCGCGCCAAGCCATTGCCGGGTGTCGCGGCCGACGGCGAGCTGCTGGCCGGAAAAGGTTCCCCAACCGGGGTCGCCCAGGACGTGCGTCCCCGTGAAGACCACGCGCGCTTGCGGCCCGAAGTACGACCCGAGCGGCGACGGAATGTTGTCGACCCGATGGCCACCCGGTTCGGCATCGGCCTGGCGCCACGCGTCAGCCAGAGGCATTCCCAGCCATCGCGCATGCGCGGCGAAAGGATCGAGCGGCAGCTCCGGACACGCGGCGAACGCGGCGTCGAAGCTTTCGTACCAGTACGCCGCTTCGGGCGCGAACATCGTTTCCACGCCGGGTCGGGAAAGCGGAGGCCGGCGCGGCTCGATGATCGCATCGTCGTCCAGGTGGAGAAACCTCTGGCCCGCGAAGCGGAGCAAGAGGTAGTGGACGGGTCGGGCGCAGGTCGTCTCGCCGTGGTCCGCCGCCTGGAGGAGCGACCGGATCTCCGGCGCGAGCCGCGGAAGTGCTGCGATCAGCTCCGCCTCCAGCGACTCCGCGATCGAGAGGTCGTGGCAGGCGATGTCGAGCGCGGGGACGGACGCGATCGCTTCCCGGTTGGCGCGGCGATGGTCTTCGCTGCGGGAATCGTCGACCAGGTGCCAGCGGTAGGCAACGCCGCTGCGCTCCTGCACCCTGCCCGCGCTCTCGAGAAGTCGTCGGAGCAACTGCGGGCGGTCGGCCGTGCTGATCGTGATCTCCGGCGGTGGCAACACCGTGCCGCTCGCCGGTCCGAACCGTGCCGCGAGATCCGGCAGCGAGATCAGCAAGCCCTGCCGTGCGCAGCGTTCGAGCAACTCGCGGATCGCCGGCCGGTGTCCCGGCGGCGCGGACAGCTGCTGTGCGGCGCGTGCCTCGTGCGCGTCCAGCGTGCGGCAGCCGTCGCACGCCGACAGCACCGCGTACTCGCCCGAGGAGAGTTCCGCCGCCGCGCCGTTGAGCGGGTTGCGGACCAGGCAGCGCCGTGGCGCAAGCGGCAGCATCGTCCAAGCGGGCGCGAACCAGCGCGGCGCCGCCGCGCCGACAGTCGAATTCATGCCATCGGGCCTGATGACGTAGGACTGCATGGGATCGGATGTCGCGTGCTCGGCCTTACATGCAGCGCCGCTGCGCCGGATTCCAGCTGACGCAACCGGCCTCGGGCGCGATGCGGGGTTCTACGACGAGCGTCGGCCACGGCGTCGCGTTGACCGGCGTCACGTCGACGCGAATGAGATCGGGCAGCCGCTGCGGATCGTCCCAACGGTCGCGCCAAGTCGGCGGCACCGAGTCCGCGGAGCCGGGGTCGCGCCCGAAGTAGCCGAAGCGCACCGAGCCGATGCCGTCGGCGAGCACCGTGGAATCGGCGCTACCGAAGTCGGGCAGCGCTTGCGCGGCGTAGTCGGGGATCACGCGAGAGAGCGTAAGGCGCGAGTTCTCACCATCGCCGGCGACGGCCAGACGGAAGTAGTACATGCCGCCGCCCGCGCGGCCCGGCAACGCCGCGGCGTAGGCGAGCGAATCGCGCGTGCCGAGGAAATACAGTGGCTGCTCGGGAACCTTGTGAAAGCGCAACGGATGCTGCGTGGTGAGCGTGCGGCGAAGAAAATCCTGGCTTGATCGCATCTCGCTGGTGCGCTGGGTCTTCGCTTCGCCCCGGTTCCAGCTGTCGCCCGCGAGCGAAAGCGAGCCGTAGAGCACCGAAGCGATCAGCGCCAGCAGCACGAGCGCGACCGTCAGCTCGATCAGCGTGAAGCCGTGGTCAAGTGGGCGTCGCATCCGGCGTCTGCTCCAGGCTCAGGGTTGCTTCATTGCCAGCCGGACGGTGGAGACCGCCAGCGAGCGCTGGTTGCCCATCTCGCCCGGCCAGGTCACCGTGACCGTGAGGCGCCACAACCGCATCGGGAGCATCTGCGCCAACCGATCCTGGTCGGCGGTGGTTCCTGGCGGCACGTAATTTTCGACTTTCGTCGACCAGGCATATTTCCCGTCGTCCGACGCGCCCTGATCGCTGGTTTCTCGCAACGGTGAGTCGAGCCCCGCGGCGGCAAGGCGACTCTCGGCGTAAACGGCGGCGCGGCTGTATTCGTCGGCGAGACCGGCATTGTTGAGCGACGCGCCGAAAAGCCGGAAGATCGCCGTTCCGACCAACGCGAGGATGACGAACGCGACGAGGACTTCGAGCAAGGAGAATCCGCGCGCGCGCGACCGCGCAATGGATCGGCTTGTTCGCCCCCTTGGACGACGCTCAGGGCGAACGGGGAGGCAACCCGCCGTTCGCGGTGAGCCTGTCGAACCGCGGACGGCACCGACCATTGGAGCGGCGTAGCTCGTCATTCCAAGATAGCCACACGGCCGGTAAGCCAGTCGATATCGACGTCGTACTTTCGGTCGCCGGCCGCCAGCGTGATGCGCCCGCCGTTCGACCCGCCGTCGGGGAAGAAGCGGACCGCGCCGAGCTGGTCACTGACGAGGTCGCGTTGCGCGGTGAACAGCTTGAGCTCGATGCCCGACGGCATGGTGTGCAGCCGCGGATCGGGCGGCACGCGGAACGTCCGCGCGGCCACGTCGAGCTCGAGCGTCGCATCCGTCCGCTGCGCGATCGCCTGGCCGCGCGCGAGCCGCAGGCCGGCGGCGACCTCGCGCGTGGCGCGTTTCAAATCGGTGGTCGAAACGCCGGGGCCAAAGATCGGAAGCGTGACGGCCGCGATGATCGTCATCAACATCAACACGACCAGCAGCTCCAGTAGCGAGAAACCCGCTGCCTCCCGGGTCGCCCGGCGCGCGCGCGGCGCGGCGCGATTGGCGTAACGGCGATCTATGGAACCTCTCAATGAGCCCCGCGTGGCCGCGACGGAGGCTTTCCGGGATGAGCTGCCGCATTTGCCAACTGAGGCGACGCGACGCCCATGGTGGGTCCCATGGGCGAGCGGTGCGACGGCAGATCGCCCGCGCAGTGGCCAATGAGCCCCGTCCCTTCGGGTTTTGGCGCAATGGCTCCATCTGCGTTGTTGCGCGGCTTGCGAATAGGACGAGCTATTCGCTGCGTCCGCAGTTGGCAAATGAGGCCTAGCATCTGCGGCCATTGCGCCAGAAACGCGGCTCATGTCGGGCTTGTTCAGAGGTTCCCTATCATTGATCCGAGCTCATGACGTCCTTGTCGGCGCCCTCCCCGCCCTCCTTGCCGTCGGCGCCGTAGGAAAGGATGTCGTACGCGCCGTGCTGCCCCGGGAAAGTGTATTGATAATCGTTGCCCCAGGGATCCTTCGGCACCGTGGCCCTCTTCCAATACGGGCCGTTCCAGTTGTTCACTCCGGGCGGGGCGGTGATGAGCGCCTGCAGCCCTTCCTGCGAGGTCGGATAACGGCCGACCTCGAGCTTGAACAGATCGAGGGTCTGGCCGATCTGCCCGATCTCGATCTTGGCCGCGTCACGCTTGGCCTTCTCGCCGCGCTGGATGAAATTGCCGCCGACGATGCCCATCACGACGCCGATCAGCACCAGCACAACCAGGATTTCGATCAAGGTCATGCCGCGCGGACGGGCGTGGATCGGAAAGCGCGGCATCTGTCGCCGTGATGGCGATGTCCTCATGCTGTTCCTCCTCTTTGCGATTGCCGTGCGAGCGAGCCCGCACGACGTGCGCTCATGTGACCAGTTCGCTCATGCCCACGATGCCCATGAGGATCGACAGCACGATGCCCAGTACGAGCACGGCCAAGCTCAGGATCAACACCGGTTCGAGCACGGCCAGGAAGCGCTTGATCGAAACGGCCACCTCGCGGTCGTAGACGTCGGCGACGCGACTGAGCATCTCCTCGAGCCGGCCCGATTCCTCGCCGACAAGAATCAACTGTGTCGCCAGGCGTGGATAGATGCCGGTTTCGATCAGCGGCCGGCCGAACCCCTTGCCTTCGCGTAGACGCGTCACCACGCCGTCGAGCGCGTTAGCGAGCACGCTGTTGGTCATGGTGTCCTTGACGATCGACAGCCCCGAGAGCAGCGTCACGCCATTGCCGAGCAGCGTGGCGAGTGTGCGCGCGAAGCGCGCGACTTCCACCTTGGCCACGAGGTCCCCAATCAGCGGCCAGCGCAGCAGGCGCTGATCCCAGCGGAAGCGCACCGCCGGGCGCTGCAATCGGCGCCTGAAGAGCCATACACCGGAGACGACGACGAGCAGGAGCAGCCACCAGTATCTGCGCAGGCCGGTACCCACGAAGATCACGACTTGCGTCGGCAGCGGCAGCGCCTTGCCCGCCTGCGCGAAGGTCTGCTCGAATGTCGGCACGACGAAGACCAGCAGGACCATGATCGAAGCAACCGCGACGAAGATCAGGATCGTCGGGTAGATCAGCGCCGACAAAACGTTATCGCGCAGCTCCTTGTTGCGCTCCATCGTCTCGGCCAGTCGCGTCAGGACCGCGCCGAGCGCACCGCCGGCTTCGCCCGCGCGCACGATGTTCACGTAGAAGCGCGAGAAGATCCCGCGGTGCATGTCGAGCGCCTGCGACAGCGACTTGCCGCCGCGCACGCTGTCGCGAATCGATTGCAGCAGTACCGCGACCGGCGCCGAGATCGCGAGCCCGATCAGGATCTCCAGCGCGCGATCGAGAGGGAGCCCCGCGCCCAGCAACGTGGCCAGCTCGCGCGTGAAGGCGAGCACGTTGTCGCGGGTGACGCGGCGCGGCGCGAACCACGACCGCCGGCGCGCGGGCTTCTGCGCGCTCAGCGAGCGCTCGCCGGGTGCGGCGACGACCTGCATCGGCATCAGGCCCTGATCGCGCAGGCGCTCGAGGATCTCCGATTCGTTGGCCGCGTCCAGTTCGCCGGCGGCGACGTCTCCGGCGGCGTTCACCGCCTTGTAGCGAAATACCGGCATCAGCGCTTCAATCTTCGCGAGTCACGCGAAGAACCTCCTCGAATGTCGTGATCCCTGCGATCGTTTTGCGCATGCCGTCCTCGTACATCGTCGTCATGCCCTGCTTGATCGCCTCGGCGCGCAGGTCCGTAGCGGTCGCGTGCCGCATGACGAGGCTCCGCATCGGATCGGTCATCGGCATCATCTCGAGGATGCTGACGCGGCCCATGTAGCCGGTCTGGGCGCATTGCTTGCAGCCCTTCGCGTGATAGAGCCCGATGTCGCCGCCGTTGGCGAACTTGCGCAACCCCAGCTCCTCGACCAGCTCCGGCAACGCCGTATAGGGCTCCTTGCAGTCGGGGCAGAGCGTACGCACCAGCCGCTGGGCGAGAATCCCGATCACCGTCGAGGTGAGCAGGTAGTCCTCGACGCCCATGTCGAGCAGCCGGTTCACCGTCGACGGCGCGTCGTTGGTGTGCACGGTGGAGAGCACGAGGTGGCCGGTCAGCGCCGACTGCACCGCGATCTGCGCGGTCTCCAGGTCGCGGATTTCGCCGATCATGATCACGTCCGGGTCCTGCCGGACGATCGAGCGCAGCGCGTTGGCGAAGGTGAGATCGATCTGCGGCTTGACCTGGATCTGGTTGATCCCGGGCATCTGATATTCGACCGGGTCCTCGACGGTCAGGATCTTGACGTCCGGTTTGTTCAGACGATCCAGCGCCGTATAGAGCGTCGTGGTCTTGCCGCTGCCCGTAGGTCCGGTGACGAGCAGGATGCCATGCGGCTCGAGCAGGACGTCGAGGAACGCCTTGAGCGTGTCCTCCTCGAAGCCCAGTCGCTTGAAGTCGAGCGCGACGCCGCCTTTGTCCAGAATCCGCATGACGACCGACTCGCCGTGCATCGTCGGCACGGTCGAGATGCGCAAATCGATCTCCTTGCCCTGCACGCGCAGACGGATGCGGCCGTCCTGTGGCAGCCGGCGCTCGGCGATGTCGAGGTTGGCCATGATCTTGACGCGCGAGATCACCGCCGGAGCGAGCTTGCGCGGCGGCGACTCGATCTCATGCAGAACGCCATCGATACGGTACCGCACGATGAGGCGATTTTCGAACGGCTCGATGTGGATGTCCGACGCTCTCGTCTCGAGAGCGTTGGTGATGATGAGCGAGACGAGCCGGATCACGGGCGCTTCGGACGCGAGGTCCTTCAACTGCTGGATGTCGGCGTCGAAGCCGAGATCGTCGCGCTGCTCGACGTCGCCGACGAGCTGGCCCAACGCCGACCTGCCGACGCCGTACAGACGCTCGAGCGCGGCGTCCAGCTCGGTGGGAATCGCGACCATCGGCCGGACCTTGCGTCCGGTCACCATCTCGAAGGCGGTGATCGTGTAGCTGTCGGTCGGATCGGTCATCGCCAGCGCCAGCTCGTGCTCGTCCTCGGTAAGCGGCATTGCGCGCGCTTCGCGCAGGAAGCGCGCGGAGATGCGCTCCTCGAGGATCGGCAGCTCGGGATAGCCGGCCGCTTCGATCAGCGGGAGATCGAGCTGATGGGCGAGCGCCTCGGCGACGTCGCGCTGCCCGACCAGTCCCAGCGTGACCAGCAGCGCGCCCAGCTTTTCGTGGGTTTCCTGCTGCAGGCGCAGCGCGCGTTCGAGCCCTGCCGCGTCGAGCCGGCCGCGCTCGATCAGGATTTCGCCGATGCGCTTGCGCGCACGCGGCGCGGCGGCTGGCGCGGCCGGGATTGGGGCGGTGTCCAAGGGGCTGTAACGGTCGGTGGGGAACAAAAAAGTTTAGCATAGACCGCGCTCGCTCCGCCCCGTTCCATTGGGGACCGGCCATGATCACCAGGCCGTTCACCGCGCCGGTTGGCGGCAACCGGGTCTGTCCCCATAATGCCCGCTGCCGCGACGACCCGAGCTGCCCGTGTCCGACGTCAAGCTGATCGCCTTCTACCTTCCGCAATTCCATCCGATCCCGGAGAACGATGCGTGGTGGGGCGAGGGCTTCACCGAGTGGACCAACGTCAAGCGGGCGCGGCCAAATTTCGTCGGCCACACCCAGCCGCATTTGCCGACCGAGCTGGGGTTCTACGACCTGCGCGCTCCCGAGACGCGCGCCGCGCAGGCCGACCTGGCGCGCATGCACGGGATCCACGGCTTCTGCTACTACTACTACTGGTTCAACGGCCGGCGACTGCTCGGGCGGCCGCTCGACGAGGTCGTCGCGAGCGGAGAGCCGGATTTCCCGTTCTGTGTGTGCTGGGCCAACGAGAACTGGACCCGACGCTGGGACGGCGGCAACGACGAGTTGCTCGTCGCGCAGACCTACTCGCCGGAGAACGAAGAGCGCCTGATCGCGGATCTGTTGCCGCTGTTCCGCGACGCGCGCTACATCCGCGTGCGCGGCCGGCCGCTCGTGCTCGTCTACCGCGCCAACCTGCTGCCCGAGCCGCGGCGCGCGACTGACACGTTCCGCCGCGCGGCGCGCGCCGCCGGCGAAGCCGAACCGTACCTCGCCATGGTGCACGTGCCGGGTATGCCGTCGCCGCTCGACTGGGGATTCGACGCAGGCGTCGAGTTCCCGCCGCACTCGACGGAGGTGCAGCCGCTCACCGAGCACATCGAGAAGCTCAATCCGGATTTCATCGGCGACGTCTGGGACTACGTCTCGGCCGCGCAATACGCCATCGCGCGGCCGTTGCCCGATTTCCCGCTCTTCCGCGGCGTCATGGCCGGCTGGGACAACACGCCGCGGCTGCAGGACAACGGACACGTCTTCGTGAACTCGCACCCGGAGAACTATCGCCGCTGGCTCGTGGCGATGATCGCGCAGACACGTCAAACGAAATCCGCGGAAGAACGCATCGTGTTCATCAACGCCTGGAACGAATGGGGCGAGGGCTGCTACCTCGAACCCGACGCGCAGTTCGGGCGCGG
>JBGPYP010000397.1:0-2274 GCA_041493285.1 Casimicrobiaceae bacterium | reverse complement strand
GGTGGTTTGCCGCGGGGTGATGGCGCCGCTCTTCAAGAGCTGCCGCAACCCCGCCGCCGCCGCCGCGCTCGTCGGCTCGACGTAAATTCCCTGGCGCGCGAGCGCGCCGAGCGCCGATACGATCTCGTCTTCGCTCACCGCGACGATGCTGCCGCCCGAGGCGCGCACCGCGCGCAGCACTTCGCGCGCGCGCGTCGGCTTCGATGACGCGATGCCTTCCGCGATCGTGGGCTCGATCTTCGTCGGCACCAAGTGCTCGGTGCCGGCCTTGAACGCGCCATAAAGCGGCGCGCAGTTCGCGGCCTGCACGGCGAAGAGCCGCGGCCCCTTCTCGATTTCGTCGCGGCGCTTCAACTCGGCGAACCCGCGCTCGCAGCCGCACACGTTGCTGCCGTAGCCGACCGGAATCACGATGTTGTCGGGCGGCTTGAACGCGAGCTGCTCCCACAACTCGTACGCGAGCGTCTTGGTGCCCTCGACGAAAAACGGCTGCCAGTTGTGGCTTGCGTAGAAAATTTCCTTCGCGTATTTGAGCGCCGCGTCGGCGACGTCCTGCCGCGTGCCCCTGATCGTCACGACATCCGCGCCGCATGCCGCGATCTGCGCGATCTTCGGATACGAAGCCGTCTCCGGCACCAGGATGCGGCAGCGCATGCCGGCGGCGGCCGCATACGCGGCGAGCGAGGCGCCTGCGTTGCCCGACGAGTCCTCGAGCACGTGCTTGATACCACGGCGCTTGAGATAGCTCACCAGCACCGTCATGCCGCGGTCCTTGAAAGAACCGGTCGGCATCATGAATTCGAGCTTCATCGTCACCGGCACGCCGTCGAGCTTGCCGCAGACGAGCGGCGTCCAGCCTTCGCCCAGCGTCACTGCATTTTCAGCATCGACGAGCAGTGACTTGGCATAGCGCCACACCGAGTGCTTGGAAGTGTCGATCTCGCTTCGAGTAAGCCCCGGCGCGTCGCCGAGATTGAGATAACCGCCGCCGTCCGCGCACCAGCGCGGCCGATCGAGCGGGTATGTTGCGCCGCTCGCAGCGTCGACGTAATTCATCGCTTGAGAAACATCCCGGTCAGCTCGAGCACGCGCGCGACGTCGTCCATGTTGTTGTAGAGATGCAGCGAGAAACGCAGCACGCCGCGCCGTATCGATAGCTTCACTCGGTTTTCGGTGAGATGCGCGTAAAGCCCGTTGATGCGCTCGTCGCTGGTGCCGTAATGGTCGGCGCTCATGCGACCGACCGTCACGATGCCCGCCAGGTGCGGTCCGGGCTTGCCGCCGGACACCGGCAGCCCGAGGTCGAGGAAACCCTGCGCGAACGCGTGCGCGAGCCCGGTCACGTGGCGCTCGATCTCGCGCGTGCCGTACGCGAGGAGCTCCGTAAGCGACGCGTCGACCGCCGCGGCGCCGACGTAGTTGTAGTTGCCGAGATCGAAGCGCCGCGCCGCCGGCATCAGCTTGAAGTCCTCGGTACCCATGCTCGCTTCATGCATGTCCTTGCCAAGATCGATGCCGAAGCGCGCGAGATACGCGGGCTGCAGTTTTTCCGCCCACTCGCACCGGCAGTAGAGGAAGCCCATGCCGTAGAGCGCGAGCAGCCCCTTCTGCGTCGATACCGCCAGCGCGTCAATATTGGATTTCCTCACGTCGGTATGCAGCACCCCGGCCGATTGCGCGGCATCGACCAGCAGCAGCACGCCGCGCTCGCGGCAGGCGCGGCCGAGCGCATCGACGTCGGTGCGGAAACCCGGCGCGAACGTGACGGTCGATACCGTGATGACGCGCGTGCCGCGGTCGATCAGCTTCACCATCTCGTCGACCGGGATGTGGCCGTCGCGCGGCTTGACGTTCTTCACCTCGAGCCCGTAGCGGCGCATGTTGAGCCACGGGTAGATGTTATTCGGGTGCTCGAGGTCCGCGCACAGAATCACGTTATCGCCGCGCTGCCAATGCAGCGCGGTCGCGATCATGTTGAGGCCTTCGGAAATGTTCTTGGTGCAGGCGATCTCGTCGGGTTCGGCGTTGATGAGTTGCGCGAACTTGCCGCGCGCGCGCTCGATCAGCGCGAAGAACCTGTCCTTGTCGCCACCATTCATCATGCGCTCGTCGAGTTGCGCGTCGATCGCCGCGCGGGTCGCGCGCGACAGGATGCAGCGCCCTGCCACGTCCATGTAAGTCCAGCGCTCGAGCGCGGGATAGTTCGCGCGCGCCGCTTCGATGGCGCCGAATTCGGCGGGCTTATTCATGGGCCTCTCCTTTATGCGGCACGCG
>JBGPYP010000364.1:0-2568 GCA_041493285.1 Casimicrobiaceae bacterium | reverse complement strand
TCCATCCCCGCGGAACCTGTTCCTGCATCCGTGAACGTCGCCCGGGTTCTCTCCGGCCGGCCCGAGCAGCGCGTACCCATGTCGCGTTTGCGCGTGCGCATCGCCGAGCGCCTGCTGCAGTCGCAATCGACCGCTGCGATCCTCACCACTTTCAATGAAGTCAACATGCAGCCGGTTGTGGATCTGCGGAAAAAATATCAGGAACGCTTCGAGAAGGAGCACGGCGTGCGGTTGGGCTTCATGTCGTTTTTCGTCAAGGCGGCGGTGCATGCGTTGAAGAAATACCCGATCGTCAACGCCTCGGTCGACGGCAACGACATCGTCTACCACGGCTACTTCGACGTCGGGATCGCCGTGAGCAGCCCTCGAGGGCTGGTCGTACCGATCCTGCGCGATGCCGACCAGATGACTTTTCCAGACATCGAAAAGAAAATCGCCGATTTCGGCAAACGCGCGCAGGACGGCAAGCTCTCGATCGAAGAGCTGACCGGCGGCACCTTCTCGATCTCGAACGGCGGTGTTTTCGGCTCGATGCTCTCCACGCCCATCATCAACCCGCCGCAGTCGGCGATCCTGGGCGTGCACGCGACGCGCGAGCGGCCGGTGGCCGAGAACGGGCAGGTCGTGATCCGGCCGATCAACTACCTCGCGCTTTCCTACGATCACCGCATCATCGACGGCCGGGAGGCGGTGCTGTCGCTGGTGGCGATGAAGGAAGTGCTGGAAGATCCCGCGCGGCTGTTGCTCGATCTTTGACATAACTCGTGGTGCAACCCTCGACGTTGTCGTGATCGGTGCGCGCGAGGCCGCTATGAGTGAAATCCGATGGCACGGTGCGCGAATTGCAGCGCTTGCTTCTCGATGGCGGACGCGAGTGCTGGATTGACGACTACGTCGTGATCGAGGCATGCGTAAAGGGCGCGCGCGATCGATGCGGCAGCGATTTTCAAGACGAGGAGCGGGCGCGATGGCTGACGTGCTGACGGTGGTGGCAAAGGTCCGGGCGGCAAAGGGCAAGGGCGACGCGCTGGCGGCCCTATTAAAGGAGCAGGCGGCGGCGGTGCGGAAGGCGGAGCCGGGGTGCCTGGCCTACCGCCCGCACCGATCCAAGAAGGACCCCGATCTCTTCCTCTTCTACGAGCAGTACAAGGACGACGCCGCGTTCGACGCGCATCGCAAGGGGACGCACCTGGCCGCCTTTCGAGAGCGCCGCGAGAAGGAAGGCCTGACCGAGGGCGCCGTAGAGGTCGAGTTCTACCTCTCGCTCACCGACTGACGCGTCGCCCAAGGGAGGCCGCACGTGGCGAAGCTGACGCTCCGAGTGAATGGGAAAACCCGCGAGGTGGAGTCGGACGACCCGGACGTGCCGCTGCTCTACGTTCTGCGGAACGACCTCGGTCTGACCGGCACGCATTTCGGCTGCGGACTCGACCAGTGCGGCGCGTGCACGGTGCTCATCGGCGGGCGGGCGGTCCGCTCGTGCATCACGCCCGCGCGATCGGTCGCCGGCCGGGACGTCATCACGATCGAAGGCCTGGGCTCGCCCGATCAGCCCGATCCTCTCCAGGCCGCGTTCATCGCGGAGCAGGCGGCGCAGTGCGGGTTCTGCACGGCCGGCATGGTCGTGACCGCCCGCGCGCTGCTCGCGAACACGCCGCGGCCCAGCGAGCAGCAGGTACGGGAGGCGCTGGCGGGCAATCTGTGCCGCTGCGGCAGCCATGCGCGCGTGATCCGCGCCGTGCTCAGGGTCGCCGCGACGAATCCGGGAGGGCGCTAGATGATCTCGCGCCGGAGCTTCCTCGCCGCGGGCGGCGTGCTGATCGTGGGACTGGGGCTCGACGGCGTGGAGCGGGTCGGCGCCCAGACCGTACCGAACGCTGACCGCTTTCTCGGCAAGCCGCTGGCCCCGGACGCGGTCGACTCGTATCTGGCCGTCCACGCCGACGGCTCGGTCACCCTCTTCACCGGCAAGGTGGACATCGGGACGGGCGGGCGCATCGCCATGCGCCAGCTCGTCGGCGAGGAGCTCGACATCCCTCTCGAGCGCATCGCCATGATCGAGGGCGATACCGCGCTCACGCCCAACCAGGGCGCCACCGCCGGGAGCTATGGCATCGCCCGCGGCGGCACCCAGCTTCGTCGGGCCGCGGCCACGGCACGCCAGGCGCTCCTCGCCCAGGCGGCGCAGCGCCTCGGCAAGCCGGTCGCCGATCTCGAGGTCGCCGACGGCGTGGTCCGCGCGAAGGATGGCAGCGTGTCTGTGACCTATGGCGAGCTGATCGGCGATCAGGCGTTCAACCTGAAGGTCGACGGCAAAGCGCCGCTGAAATCGCCCGATCGCTTCCGGTTCATCGGCAAGCCGCTCCCCCGCCCCGACGTGCCGGCCAAGGTGACGGGCCACCACCGCTATCTCCACGATCTCGTGCTGCCCAGCATGCTCCACGCCCGCGTGATCCGCCCACCCGCGCTGGGCGCCACCCTTGTCTCCGTCGACGAATCGTCCATCGCGTCGATCGCCGGAGCGCGTGTCGTCCGGATCCAGAGCTTCCTGGCCGTGGTGGCCGATCG
>JBGPYP010000124.1:0-7441 GCA_041493285.1 Casimicrobiaceae bacterium | reverse complement strand
GTGATCAGCCCGTAGCGCCCGCCGGTGCGGTGCAGCTCGTACATCGCCTTCACCGTGAGGATGCAGCCGGTCGCGCCGATCGGATGGCCGAGCGCGACCGCGCCGCCGTTGGGGTTGACCTTGGCCGGATTCATCCCCAGCTCTTTCGACACGCCGAGCGCCTGCGCCGCGAAGGCTTCGTTCGATTCGATGACATCCATCTGTTCGATCTTCAGCCCCGCCTTGTCCAGCGCCTTTTTCACTGCGGTCACGGGCCCGAGGCCCATGATCTTCGGGTCGACACCGGCGTGGCCGTAGGAAACCAACCGCGCCATCGGCTTGAGTCCCTTCTTTGCGGCAACCGACTTCTCCATCAGCACGACGGCCGCAGCGGCATCGTTGATTCCCGACGCATTGCCCGCGGTGACGGTGCCGTTCTCCTTCGCAAAAACAGCCTTGAGCTTCGCCATGCCTTCGAGCGACGCGTCGGCGCGCACGTGCTCGTCGGTGTCGAACTGGATCGGCCCCTTCTTGCTCTTGAGTTCGATCGGGAGGATCTGACTCTTGAAGTGTCCCGCGGCTATCGCGGCCGCGGCGCGCTTGTGGCTCTCGACCGCGAAGGCATCCTGGTCGGCACGCGTTATGCCGCACTTGTTGGCGACATTTTCCGCGGTGACTCCCATGTGCACGGTGTCGAACGGATCGGTCAGTGCGCCGACCATCATGTCGATGTCCTTGGCGTCGCCCATGCGCGCGCCCCAGCGCTGCGTCAGGTTGGCGTATGCCGCGCGGCTCATGCTCTCGACGCCACCGGCGACCGCGGCGTCGACGTCGCCGAGCAGGATGGATTGCGAGGCACTGACGATCGCCTGCATGCCGCTGCCGCATAGGCGATTAACGGTCAGTGCACCCGACTCAGCGGGCAGCCCGCCGTTGAGCGCCGCCACCCGCGATATATACATGTCCTTCGCTTCGGTGTGGATCACGTTGCCGAACATGCACTGGCCGATATCCTTGGGATCGACTTTGGCGCGACTGACCGCCTCGCGCACGACGCGGGCCGCGAGCTCGGTAGGCGCGATGTCCTTGAGGCTGCCACCGTAATCGCCAATGGCAGTGCGCACGCCGCTCAGGATGACGACTTCTCTTGCTTCGCTCATGTCATGTCTCCGGGAATAAGACGATAATTATCCTGCGGTTCGGCTTCCCGCGCACTGCCGATTGCTTGCGCTGGATCAAACCTTATTGCATCGACAGGCGTTCGTGGCCCTAGCCCGGTTGAGCCGCGCAGCGGCGATGCCCGGGGTCACGGTCACCGAGTGGGTGCGTCGCTCCCATTCGCCTGCGGCTCATCCCGGGCTACGCCGGCCCGATCACGGAACCTCAAGCAGGCGCTTCCGGTGCCAGTCCGCGATCCCTTCGTCGGGATACTCGGCGAAATGTGCGTGGTCCGATCCCGCCGGGACCTCGACCCACGGCGCCGCGAAGTCGAGCATGACCTCGACTTCCTCGATCGGCTTGGGCAGCGGCGTGTCGATCGCGGAGGCGAAGGGATACACCCACTCCGCCCAGCGCGGATCCCACACCCATAGCGCGCTGCCGCACTTGGAGCAGAAGTGGCGGCGCGCGTCGGAGAGCTTCTTGCGCTTGGCTTTGCCTTCGGCGATCCGCGCGCGATAGACGCTCACGTTTTCCTCGCCCTTGAGCTTGAACGACTTGGTCTCGCCCATGATGTTGATCGCGTAACCGCCGCCGCCCGCCGTCTTGCGGCAGATCGAGCAGTAGCAGCGCATGTACGGATACGGCGTGGACGAGTCGAGCGAGAACTTGACCGCGCCGCAATGACAGGAGCCTTCGAGCCGCATGATGATCTCCTCGCCTGGAGCCGCAATGATACCGCCGCTCGCGTCGATGGGGAGTAAGCGGAAGTAAGCGAGCCGCCGCCGGCCGCGGCTGATAAGATGGTTCCGGTCATCCCGGAGGTCTCGTCATGGGTCGCCTCAGCCAGGCCGTTTCGTTCCCCGGCGCCGCCGGACACGCGCTCGCCGCGCGGCTCGATCTGCCGTCCGGCGCGCAGACTTCGCGGCCGCACGCCTACGCCCTTTTCGCGCACTGCTTCACCTGTTCCAAGGACAGCAAGGCCGCGACGTTCATCAGCGAAGCGCTGACCGATGCCGGCATCGCCGTGCTGCGCTTCGATTTCACCGGCCTCGGCGGCGCGGAAGGCGAGTTCGCGAACACGACCTTTTCGTCCAACGTCGGCGATCTCGTCGCCGCCGCAGCGTGGCTGCGAAGCGAGCGCGCCGCGCCGGCGATTCTCGTCGGGCACAGCCTTGGCGGCGCCGCGGTGCTCGTCGCAGCGGGACAGATCCCGGAAGCGGTCGCGGTCGCCACGATCAACGCGCCAGCCGATCCCGCGCACGTCGCGCAGCTCTTCGCCGGCCGGCGAGCCGAGATCGATGTCCACGGCGAGGCCGCGGTCGAGCTGGCGGGGCGCAAGTTCAGGATCCGCCGCGAGTTCCTCGAGGACGTTGCGGCGCAGAAGCTCTCGGTGGCGATTGCCGCGCTGCGCCGCGCGCTGATCGTGTTTCACGCCCCGCGCGATGCGACCGTCGGCATCGACAACGCGTCGACGATCTTTCTCGCGGCCAAGCATCCGAAGAGCTTCGTCTCGCTCGACGATGCCGATCACCTGCTCACCCGCCGGGCCGATGCCCAATACGTCGGCGCGGTACTCGCCGCGTGGGCGAGCCGCTACCTGCCAGCGCGCGTCGAAGATGCTGGCGAGGCGGACGGCCCACGCGACACGGTGCTCGTGCGCGAAGCTGGCGCGGGGAAGTTTCAGCAGGAAATCGCAATCGGCCCGCACCGGCTCATCGCCGACGAGCCGGCCTCCGCGGGCGGAGACGACACCGGCCCTTCGCCCTACGATCTGCTCTCCGCAGCGCTGGGCGCGTGCACAGCAATGACGATTCGCATGTACGCGAATGCCAAAAAGCTCCCGCTCGAGCGCGTCCGCGTGAACCTGCGGCACGAGAAGATCCACGCCAGCGATTGCAGCGAGTGTGAAACCCGGGAAGGCCGCGTCGATCGCATCGAGCGCGTCATCGAGCTGGAAGGCCCGCTCGACGACGCGGCGCGGGCGAAGCTCCTGGAGATCGCCAACAAGTGCCCGGTGCACCGGACGCTGCATAGCGAGGTGGTCATCCCGACCCGACTCTTGTAGGGGCAGAGGCCGGTCCGCGCCGCGTCGCGCCTGCCCGATCGCGGCCGGTAGTGTTATCGACCTGTGCAGGCACAGAGGAGCGCGCATGATTGCCGTGATCTTCGAGGCGCAACCTCGTCCCGGCCGGAAGGACGCCTATCTCGACGCGGCGGCGCGCCTGCGGCCGCTGCTCGAAAAGATCGACGGCTTCGTGTCGATCGAGCGGTTCGAGAGCCTCACGACGCCGGGCAAGATCCTGTCGCTGTCGTTCTGGCGCGACGAAGATGCGGTGCGGGAATGGCGAAACGTCGAGGACCATCGCCGGATCCAGGCGGCGGGCCGGCGATCGATCTTCGCCGACTACCGGCTGCGCGTCGCAGAGGTGATCCGCGACTACGGGATGAACGATCGCGCGCAGGCGCCGGAGGATTCGCGGCGGGCGCACGGAGAGGCGTGATTCGCGATCACGCCGCAGCCGCGGCCGCGCCCTGGGGTTGCCGCGAGCGCTGCTCGACCAATCGCGCCATCGCGCGGTCGAACAGCGGCACGGCTTCGATCGCGAGCACCGCGCGGCCGCTGCGGAACGCTTCGGCGAGACTCTCCGGCGTGTGCACGAACGCGGTGCGGCCGTCGCGATGCGTGAACAGGAGCCTCCGCCGCTGCGGCGCGCGCCACGCGAGCCTTGCCAGCATGGTCTCGCCGTCGCCTTCGCCCTTGAACTCGACCCAGTCGCCGCGCACGAGCGCCATCACCTGCTCATCGTGCTCGTCGGGCTCGGGCGGTGGTGGCGTCGTCGTCGCGTTGGCGAGGGCCGCCGGCGCGGCGTGGAGAGCGGCACCGGCGGGTTCGGAAGCGGCTTTCATCGAGCTCAAGTGAAGCTCGAACAGGCAGGACATCAGCGCCTGCCGGCGCGCCTGCGCATCTTCTTCCGCCGACCAGTCGCGATCGATGCTACGCAGAAGCGGCGGCAACAGGCTCGCCAGTTTCTTGCGCGCCGCCGTGTTGGTCTTCGGCGTGATGCTCCATAAGAGATCGTCGAGCGCCGTGAGCTCCGACTCCCACGCGGCGCCCTCCGGTCCATCCTTGAGGCAGATCGTGGCCAGCCGCTCGACGCACTCATGGTCGAGGAACTCGCGGATCTCCGGTGGAACCGCTCGCCCGGCTTGCCGTGCGTCGAGCGCGGCCTGTGCCTCGGCGCGCGCGTCGGCGCGCTCGTCCTGCGCAATCAACGGCGGCACCGCTTCGGCAAGGCGCTCGTTGATCCCCGCGCGTTCGGTGTCGAGGAACGCGTCGAGCTCGCGCTTCGCGGTCTCGAAGATGCCCAAGTCGTCGACGAAGCCGTCGCGAATCTCCGCTGCGAACCGGTTCGCCAGCGCGATCATCGCGCGCCCTCGCTCGGTTTCGGGCTCCAGATTCACGGAGGCTTGCGCCAGCGTGTCGAAGAATCGGCGTACAGGATGCTGTGAATCGGAGATCACGCGATGGTCGAGCAGCGCTGCCCTGAGCATGGGGATCTGCAGCCGGCCGAATACCGTCTTGATCTCGTCGGGCAGGTACGGATCGTCGAAGACGTAGTCGAGCACGCCGGCAACGACGTCGATCGTGGCCCGATTGGCCGGCGACCCGCCCTTGCCCGCGAACGCGGCCTTCAGCGCCGGCAGCTCGTTTGCCGTGCCGTTTCGCAATGCTTCGCGATCGACGCGGGCCAACTCGGGCAGTCCAGGCGCGAGCGCCTGACCGCGTTGCAGGTTGCTCAATGCGCCGACCAGCGCCGACCAGACCAGCGCGTCCTGTTGCGCCGCCCACTCGTTGGCGGCGGTCGACCAGCCGCGGCCGGTCCGCGTGCTTCCGCCGGTGGCGGGCCACACGGACTCCGGGCCGGCGCCCGTCAATCGCGGCATCGCCCGCGTGGCTCCTCCGGCGGACGGCGGCATTCCCGCAGCGGCGAACCCCGCCGGCGATTGCGGTGTTGCGTCGGTGTCGAACATCTCGACCAGCCGTTCGAACAACGCGCGGCCCCCCAGGTTCTGCGGCATCGGCGCGCCACTGCGCGCGTGGGTTCGCACGCGCAGCATCGGCAGCACGTCGCGGTCCTGGAGCAGGACGTTGAGCTCGCGGTGCAGCGCGACGACTAGCGGGATCGTCCCGCGCACGAGACGTTCCATGATCGGCCGCCAGAGGCCGTCCTCGGGCCACAGCTCGCGGCAAGCGTTCCCGTACGCGTCACAGATGTACTCGGCGCTCCACGGATTGTCGAACGCGCCGGCGGGCGGCGGCGGTTCGCGCAGGACCATCCGCACGCGGAAGTCGAGCGCGAAGGCTTCCTCCAGCGCCGCATCGCGCATCGCCTTCACGGCACCTCTCAGCGCCACCTGCGCGGTATGGTCGCCGTAGTCGACGATCGCGAGCGCAACTGAAGACTGCTCGCGCTGTCCCGTGGCTCGCGGCCTGCCCTCGCGGCGGCGTTGAAATGCTTGATCGAACTCGGCCCGGAAACGCGGAGCGAACAACGCGCGCTTTCTGCGCACTGCTGCCGCAATGATGCCGTCGAGCTCGCTCGCGGTTGGCACAAGCTGCGGCGCAGGCAGCGGTACCGGAGCAGGATCTTCGTCATCCTGTGGCGCCGCGCCCTGCAAACGCTCGAGCGCGCGCCAGATCACGGCGTCGAGCCGCTTGTACGTCAACGAGAGGCATTCGCGCAACAACCCCTCGGCTTCGGCCGGACCGATCTCGCGCGATTCCTGAGCCTCGACGACGACCCCTTCGGGCGCGGTCCGGTCGGGGGTGGTATCAGCGGCCATTCAATGTTTCGAACAAGACCCACTGCGGCGGCGCGGCGGTCTCCCGCGAGGCCGGCCCGGCTCTCCGCGTTGAGGGACAGCTTAGGCTTTAGCCGTCAGCGCCGCAAGCCGACGGAAGCCGTTCGGCGGCAAAGCGCACGCGCTGATCGCCCTCTCGGGGTACCCGACCCTGGACAGAGGCGAAAGCGATGTTCTACGCCACCTTTACTAAAGTCGGCTACCCTCACAGAATAGCCGTCCCAAGATCCCACTTGTCTCGCCCGCGCTCTTGCTCGACCAGACCATCAAGCCGAGTTCCATCGTCAAGTATCTCGACCAGTACGTGATCGGTCAGGACGAGGCGAAGAAGACCGTGGCGGTGGCGGTCTACTCGCACTTCAAGAAGATCGCGCGCGCGCGCCGCGACAACGCGACGATCTTCAAGAGCAACATTCTGCTCATCGGCTCGTCCGGCACCGGCAAGACGTTGCTGTGCAACACGCTGTCGACCTTCCTCGGCGTTCCGTTCGTGACCGCGGAAGCGACCTCGCTCGCGCAGACCCGTTACGTCAACGAGGAGATCGAGGCGATCCTGCAGCGGCTCGTCGACAAGGCGAACGGCGATATCGCCCGGGCAAACAACGGCATCGTCTTCATCGACGAGATCGACAAGCTCAAGGCGACCGCCGCGCAGACGCGCAGCAACTCCGGCGAGAGCGTCCAGCACGCGCTGCTGAAAATCATGGAAGGCTCTCCGGTCAAGCTGGTCAACGGACAGTACGTCGACACGACCGACATGCTGTTCATCTGCGGCGGGGCTTTCGTCGGGCTCGACGAAATCATGTCCCAGACGCACGGCTACGGGTTCATCTCCACGTCCAACGTGGACAACCAGAAGATCATGGACCGGCTGAACTCGCGCGTGAAACCCACCGACCTGTTCACGTTCGGGCTGATCCCGGAATTCACCGGCAGGCTGCCGGTCGTCGCGCATTTCCAGGACCTCAGCCGGAAGATGCTGGTGCGGATCATGACCGAACCGAAGGACTCGATCTACAGCCAGTTTCGCGAGATCTTCCGCAACGAGAACGTCGAGCTGACCGTCAACCCGCTCGTGTTCGAGCAGATCTCCGAGATCGCGTTCGAGTACAAGACCGGTGCGCGGAGCCTGCGGGGCATCTTCGAGGAGCTGCTCACGCCGATTCTCTACGTCGTTCCCGACAAACCCGAGATTAGGAAAGTCGTGATCGCGTCGATGTTCAGCGAGCCGGCGTTTGGGTAGCGCCGGGGTGTCCGCCCGGAGCCCGCATCCGAGTGCCGCAGAGAGCCCTTACGCCTGGCTTCGCCTGGCGCTGAGCCTCGCGCTGTCGACGCTCGGCGGCGTGGGCATGTGGTCGGTGGTCGTCGCGCTGCCCGCGGTGCAGTCGGAGTTCGGCGTCGCGCGCGGCGCGGCTTCGCTGCCCTATACGCTGACGAT
>JBGPYP010000193.1:0-5090 GCA_041493285.1 Casimicrobiaceae bacterium | reverse complement strand
GCTCTACGCGGTGATCAACCCGACCATTCGCTTCCGATGACGACCGCAGTTGCGCCCACGGCTTTCACCACCGAGGTCCGCACGCCCTGGACCGAGTTCTGCCGCAAGTTCCGCAAACAGCACGTCGCCGTCATCGCCGGACTGTTCGTCGTGTCGCTGGTCGCTCTTGCCGTCGTCGCGCCGTGGATCGTTCCCTACGACGCGGAGATTTTTTTCGACTACGACAGCCTGAACGCGCTCCCTTCGCTCAAACACTGGTTCGGAGTCGACCCGCTCGGACGCGACATATTCAGCCGCGTCCTGATGGGCTCGCGCATCTCGCTCACCGCCGGCTTCGTGTCGGTCGCCGCCGGAGCTTTGGTCGGCACCGCCTCCGGCCTGGTGGCGGGATACTACGAAGGCTGGTGGGACCGCATCATCATGCGCATCTGCGACGTGCTGTTCGCGTTTCCAGGGATCCTGCTCGCGATCGGCATTGTCGCTATCCTGGGCGGCGGAATGTTCAATGTGATCATCGCCGTCGCAATCTTCAGTATTCCCACCTTTGCCAGGCTCGTTCGCGGCAACACGCTGGCGCTCAAGCACCTTACGTTCGTCGAAGCGGCACGAAGCATCGGCGCGTCCGACTGGACGATCATCACCCGGCACATCTTTCCCGGAACGATCGCAGCGGTCGTCGTGTACTTTTCGCTCCGGATCGGGACGTCGATCATCACCGCGGCGAGCCTGTCCTTCATCGGCATGGGCGCCCAGCCGCCGACGCCGGAATGGGGCGCGATGCTGAACGAAGCGCGCGCGGACATGATGACCTCGCCGCACGTCGCGCTCTTCCCCAGCCTGGCGATCTTCCTGACCGTGCTCGCGTTCAACCTCCTGGGCGACGGCTTGCGCGACGCGCTCGATCCGAAGATCGACCGGCAATGACACCGCCGCCATGGCGCGGGCGACCCTGGGTGAAGGTCGCGGTCCTCGCGCTCTTCGTCGCCGCGATCGCCGCGTTCTTCGCCTTCGACGGGACGCGCTATCTCACGCTCGACGCCGTCAAGCAGCACGGCGAGTCGCTGCGCACGTTCACCGAGACGCACTACGCCGAGGCGCTCGTGTTGGCGTTCGTCGTGTACGCCATCGCGACCACGCTGAGCCTGCCCAGCGGCACGGTGCTGTCGCTGACCTTCGGTTTCCTGTTCGGGCGCTGGGTCGCCACCGCGCTGGTCGTGACCGCCGGCACGCTCGGCGCCACGATCCTGTTCCTCAGCGTCCGCTACCTGTTGGGGGAAGCCGCGCGCCGTCGCCTCGGCCTGGTCGGCGAGCGCATCAACGAAGGGTTCACGCACGACGGCTTCAACTGGCTGCTGTTCCTGCGCCTGACGCCATTCTTTCCCTACTTCCTGGTCAACCTCGTACCCGCCCTCACCGACATCCGCATCCGTATCTACGTGGCAGCGACCTTCGTCGGCATCCTGCCGAGCACGCTCATCGTCACCAACCTCGGCCAGGCCCTCGGCAGCATCGATTCCACCCGCGGACTCCTGACACCGGAAGCCCTGTTCGCCTTAAGCCTGCTCGGCCTCATCGCGCTCTTGCCGGTGCTGCTGAACTATCTGCGATCCAGACGAGTCTGACCGCCGTATATGGAACTGCGAGCCACGCGCGTCCCATGATGTCCCATGTCCCTACCTGAGACCTCGAGGCGCACTCTGCGCCGCTTCCTGCTCGGGGCCGCGATCGGCCTCACCGTGGTCGTCCTCTTCGGCGTCGCGCTCGTCTGACCGCACGGCGGCCGGCCGCGATTTGCTATCCTTTGCGCTGGCGCCGCCGCGCCGCCACCGAATGAAACCCAAGCTCCTCTTTCTGTTTCCCGAGTGCTGGGACCGCAGCGCTTTGCGCAGCGTCGCGGCGCTCCGCGGCGAGTTCGACCTCGTCGCCGAGGGATTCGACCTGTTCCGTTTTCCCGAGAACGCGCGGATTCTCTGGTTCGACGCGCGGCATTACGTCGACCGCCTGGTGCGCAAGTACCGCCATGCCGACATCGCCGGGGTGGTCAGTACGAATGAGCAGTACGGGGCGCTGAGCTGTTCTGGCGCCCGCGCGACGGCGCAATCGCGATCATCGAGATCAACCCGCGGCTTGCCGCGCAGTTCGCCGATCTGTACCAGAAAGTCGACGGCACGAATCCCTATCAGGTACTCGCCGACCTGGCCCTCGGCCGCAAGCCGCGCTGGGTTGCACGCGCGGGCCGCTACGGCGCCGCGGCCAGCTTCGTACTTCGGGAGTTCGACGGCGCGATCAAGGTCGCGCCCCGGCGGGCGGAAATCCATTGGCTCCGCACGATGCATCCGGACGCCGGCCTGCAAACATTCATCAAGCACGGGCAAAGCCGCGAGCGCGAGATGAAGTGGCTGGGCAGCTACCGCTACGCAACCGTAAACCTCGGTGGTCGCGATCGCGAGGATCTCTTTCGGCGCTACGACGCGGTCTGCGCGAATCTGTCCTTCGAGCGGCCGGCGGGGCCCGCCTTCGGCAACACGCTCGACGCGCTGCGGCCCGGACGCTAGCTCGATGCGTCCCGGGTGGGAATCCGGTCGGGAAGGTAGTAGTTGTAGATCGTGCGTGTGCGCCAGATGTATCGGCGCAACGCTTCGCTGCCCCTATCCGCCACCGCCTGGAGCCGCGCGTACTCGCCTTGCGAGAGCATGATGCGGGGCTACAGAACGACGCGCGCCGGCGCCGCGTCAGCCGCGTGCGCGATCGGAGATGCGAACATTGCGGTGAATCCGATCGCCGCGGCCAGCGATAGTTTCGAGACGCTCCCGGTTGTCATGCACGTCTCCTTGATCGAGCGGCGGATCACGCGTCGGTCGTGGCGCAAGCCACCGACGGGCCCAGCTTGCCCTTGGCGACCGCGACCTGCACGATGTCGGAGATCGCCACCCCGTTCTTGGCGGCCGTGATTTCCGCCAGGATCGAGATCGCGATCTCCGGCGGCGTGCGGCTGCCGATGTAGAGCCCGATCGGCCCGTGCAGGCGCTCGATCTGCTCGTGCGTCAGGTCGAACTCTTCGAGCCGCTCGCGCCGCTTGGCGTTGTTGGCGCGGGAGCCGAGCGCGCCGACGTAGAATGCCGGCGATTTCAGCGCTTCCAAGAGCGCCAGGTCGTCGAGCTTGGGATCGTGCGTGAGTGCGACGACGGCGCAGCGCTCGTCGAGCTTCATCTCGACCACGGTGTCGTCGGGCATCGTCTTGACCAGCGTTACGCCGGGAATGTCCCAGGTCTCCGTGTATTCCTCGCGCGGGTCGCAGACGGTGACCTGATAATCGAGCCCGACGGCGATTTGCGCCAGATACTTCGACAGCTGCCCGGCGCCGATCACGAGCATTCGATAGCGCGGTCCGTGCACCGTCGTCAACACCTGCCCGTCGAACGTCAGGCCGTCGGCGGCGCGCGCCGGGCCGAGGCTGACCTTCGCGGTGTCGAGGTCGAGCGTGCGCGCGACGAGCTGACCTGCACGGACCTGCTCGAGCAGCTCGCCGATGCGGCTCTTCGCGGTCAGCGGCTCGAGGACCAGTTGAATCGTGCCACCGCAGGGCAATCCGAACTTGCGCGCGTCCTCGGCGGAGACGCCGTAGGTCACGACCCGGGGTTCCTTCACGTACGCGCCTTCGCGCCGCGAGCGCTCGACGATATCGTCTTCGATGCAGCCGCCGGAAACCGAGCCGACGACGTGCCCGTCTTCGCGCACCGCGAGCAGCGCCCCCGGCGGCCGCGGCGAGCTGCCCCAGGTCTTGACGACGGTGACCAGCAGCACGCGCCTGCCGGCGCCCAACCATTCGGCGCTCTTGCGCAGGACTTCGAGGTCGACGCTATCCATCGATGGGGACGAGGGGTGAAAATCCGCAGCTAGGAGTGGGACAAACGGTGGGACAAGGTCCCGCCTGGTTCGTTCGGCATCATTCTACGCTCAGCGCGTAAGCCAATAGATCGCGACGACGGCGATGATGGCAACGGCCAAGGCGAGCCGCCACCACAGCGTCCGCATCGCCGCCGCGGAGTCGGCGACCGGAGCCGCGGCCGCGACCCCACCCCCCAATCGCTCGACGAACCGTGCGAAGAAATCGTCGGCGACCTTGGCGGCGGCCGCGTCGACCAGCCGCGACCCGATCTGCGCCAGCTTGCCGCCCACCAGCGCGTTCGCGGTGTAGTCGATCCGCGTGCCGTCGTGCTCCGGCGCCAGCGCGACCTTGGCCTCGCCGCGCGCGAATCCCGCCGCCCCGCCCTGGCCTTCGAAGCTCAGTCGATACGACGATGGCGGCACAAGGTCGGCGAGAACGATCCGGCCGCTGAACTTCGCAGAGACCGGGCCCACACGCGCGGTCATCGCGACGCGGAACTCGCTGTCGGACACGCGCTCGATCGTCTCGCAACCGGGGATGCATGCCTTGAGCGTCTCCGGGTCGTTCAGCGCCGCCCAGGTCGCTTCGACCGATGCCGGGACGGTACGGCTGCCGGTCATCTGCATGGATCGCCCTCCATGGCCTCAGTGCCCCTAAGCGGCGAGCGCATGCACGCGGCGCCCGCCGTCGAATCCGGGCGTGCGCGCCGCGCTCCCCGACGTTCGCCGCTCGGCAAAGCTCGCCGCCAGCTGTTTCAGGCTCTCCAGATTGTGCACCGGCAGAAACTCGTCGACGTAGGGCAGCATCGCCCGAATGCCGGCCGGCCGCGCCTCGAACTTGTCGTAGCGCAGCAGCGGGTTGAGCCAGATCAGACGCCGGCACGACTTGGCCAGGCGCTCCATCTCGCGCGAGAGCCCCTCGCCAACGTCGCTGTCGAGGCCGTCGCTGATCAGCAATACGATCGCGCCCTGCCCGAGAAGCCGCCGCGACCAGCGCCGGTTGAACTCGGCAAGGCAGGCGCCGATGCGCGTGCCGCCGGCCCAGTCCGACACCGCGGCGGCGACGCGCGCGACCGCGACGTCGACGTCGCGCCGACGCAGGTGGCGCGTGATGTTGGTGAGCCGTGTCCCGAACAGCAGCGTATGCACGCGGTCGCGGTCGTTGGTGATCGCGTGCAGGAAAAAGAGCAGCATGCGTGAAT
>JBGPYP010000165.1:0-5867 GCA_041493285.1 Casimicrobiaceae bacterium | reverse complement strand
GGTCGACGACGCGACAGTCGAGCGCGCGCTCGAGGTTGCGCTGCTGCGCGCCGGAGAGCGCGTGGTCGAAGATGACCAGGTCGGCGCGCGTGTCGACCCGGCGCGCGGCGATCTCCGCGATCTTGCCGCGGCCCGCGAACAGCGCCGGGTCGGGCTTCGCGCGGCGAGCGGTGACGACGTCCGCGATGTCGGCGCCCGCCGAGCGGGCGAGGGCCTTCAGCTCGGCGAGCCGTTCGGCGGGTCCGCCGTCGCCGAAATCGAGCTCGACCAGCAGCGCGCGGTCGCGTGCTGGGGACGGGCCCCGTCCTCTACTGCTCGTTGGCAATGCCGGCGATCAGAAAACGGGGTCTGGCCCGAACGCAACCCGCCTATGCGGCTTCGCGCTCGCCCTCGTGCGCCACCGTGATCGCGCGGGCGGGCACGACCGTCGAGATCGCGTGCTTGTAGACCATCTGGGTGACGGTGTTCTTCAGCAAGACGACATACTGGTCGAACGACTCGATCTGCCCCTGAAGCTTGATTCCGTTGACCAGGTAGATTGAAACCTGAACGTGTTCCTTGCGCAGGGTGTTCAGGAACGGGTCTTGTAGCATTTGCCCTTTATTGCTCATCGCATGCTCCGCTTGGTTTTCTTTGCCGCACCGTTGTTGGTCCAGGCCGCGCCGGGCAATCCCCGGCCGATCGCGGTCCTAGCGGCGTTTCCGCCGGTGCGTGGCGGACTCCGCGTAGGGATTGGCGCCGACCTTCAATTGTATCCTAAGCGGCGTTCCCTGCAGTTGGAACGCCTCCCGGAAGAAATGTTCCAGGTATCGGCGGTAGGTGTCCGGGACGCTGCCGAGCGCGCTGCCGTGGATCACGATCAGCGGCGGGTTCGCCCCGCCCTGGTGCGCGTACCGCAGCTTGGGTCGGACCATGCCGGCGCGCGGCGGCTCCTGGCGGGCAAGCGCAGCCTGCAGCGTGCGCGTGAGCCGCGGCGTCGGCAACCGCGCCATCGCCGCGGCGTACGCCCGATCGATCGCCGCCATGAGCGGCGCGATACCCTTGCCCTCGCGTGCGGAAATCGTGTGCAGCTCGGCGAAAGAGAGGAAGCCGAGCTTGCGCTCGAGTTCGCGCTTGATTCCCGCGCGAGCGGCGTTATCGACCGCGTCCCATTTGTTGACCGCGACCACCAGCGCCCGCCCGGCTTCCAGAATATGGCCCGCGATGTGCGCGTCCTGCTCGGAGATCCCCTGCTCGGCGTCGAGCAGCAGCACGACGACGTGCGCGTCCTCGATCGCCTGCATCGTCTTGATGACCGAGAACTTCTCGATCGTCTCGATCACCTTGCCGCGCCGGCGCACGCCCGCGGTGTCGATGAGCGTATAGGCGCGGCTGCCGAGATCGAAATCGAGATAAATGGAGTCGCGGGTGGTCCCCGGCTCGTCGAAAGTAATGACGCGCTCCTCGCCGAGCAGCGTGTTCACAAGCGTCGACTTGCCGACATTCGGGCGGCCGACGACCGCGACGCGGATCCGCTTGTCCTGCGCAAGCGTCGCATCGTCCGCAGCTGCGGCCGGAGGGCAAAGTTCCAGCGCATATTCGACCATCTCGCGCACGTTCTCGCCGTGCGCGGAGGAGATCGGCACTGGCGTCCCGAGCGCGAGCTCGTGGAATTCCGCGGTGACGCGCTCTGGCGCCAAGCCCTCCGCCTTGTTTACGGCAAGCACCACCGGCCGCCCCGAGCGGCGCAGCAGCTCGGCGATCGTACGATCCTCGCCGGTCAGGCCTTCGCGGCCGTCGACTAAGAAAATCACCGCATCGCCTTCCGCGATCGCTGTCTTCGTCTGCCCGGCCATCGCGTGCATGATTCCGCTCTTGGCCTTGGGCTCGAACCCGCCGGTGTCGACGACGAGATAGGGCCGATCGCCTCCCCGACCGCGCCCGTAGTGGCGATCGCGGGTCAGCCCGGGGAAGTCCGCGACCAGCGCCGCGCGCGACGCAGTCATCCGGTTGAACAGCGTCGACTTGCCGACGTTGGGTCGGCCGACGAGGACGAGGGTGGGCAGCATTCGGTCTGGCGTCGAGCGTTTGGCGTCAACGCGCGTGCTGCGCACGCTCGACGCTAGACGCGCGACCTTATTTCGCGCTCGCGCTGATCAGATTGCCGCCCGCGCTCTGCCACACCGCCGCGTCGCCGACCGCGACCGGCTGCGACACGGCCGCCTTGCCGTCGGTCGCGACGCGGCCGACGAGATTGCCGTCGTTGCGATCGAGCAAATGCAGGTAACCCTCTACGTCGACGACGCCCAGATAGTCGCCGATGACGACCGGGCCGCCGGGAAAGCGCTGCGCGAGCTTGTCCTGCTTCCAGACCGACGCGCCGGTCGCCTTATCGAGCGCGTGGATGGCGCCCTTGTCGTCGGTGATGTAGAGGTGACGGTTGTCGAGCGCGAGGCCGCCGAGGCTGCCGAAGTCGCGCGACCAGGTCGGCGCGCCGCGCTGCGGCTCGAAGCACGCTACGCGGCCGAGGTACGCCGCCGCGCAAACCTGCCGCTCCTCGATCACCGGCAGGCTCGTGACGTCGGCGATGCGTTCCAGCTCGGTCGCGCCCTTGGGTGTGGCGACGTTGCCCTCCCAGGCGAGCGCGCCGGTCGCGATGTCCATCCCGAGCAGCCTTCCGCCGGGCGTGCCCGTGAACAACCCGCCGCGGCTGACGACGCCGCCGGCGTAGCGACGCACGGTGAGCGGCGGCGTCGCGCGCTGGTACACCCATTTGCGAGTGCCGTCGGTAGCGGACAGCCCGAAGATCTTCCCGTCGAGCGACCAGACGATGATGGTGCCGTCGGTGGGCTTCGGTGGGCCGCTGACCTCACTCGAGACCTTCGTCTGCCACAGCGGCTTGCCGTTCGTGTCGAAGGCGAGCACCTCGCCCTTGTCGGTTCCGACCACGAGCGCGAGCGTGTCGGCGCCGACGCCGGCGGAGAGCGGCTTACCGGCGCTGACGCGCCAGCGCTGCGCTCCGGTCGCGGGGTCGACGCTGACGAGCGCACCTTCCGGAGACGCGGCGTAGATCGCTTCGGGGCGCACAGCGGGTGCGAAACCGGCGCCGCCCTTGCCGCCGAGCGAAACCTGCCAGTTCACGCGCGCCGTGGCCTTGGCGTCGAAAGCCGGCAGCGGCCCGGGCTTACGCTCGCCATGGCCGAACCAGGAGGGCAGCGACGGTGCGGTCATCCACGACGGCAGCCAGGTCGACAACGTCGAGCAGCCGCCGAGGAGCGCTGCGGCCAGGGCGAGCGCGAACGGCGCGCCGCGCCTCGCCGCGAACGTCCGCCCGGCCCCGTTCATTTGCCTGTCGCCGCGGGCGCGGCTGCCGGCGCGGCGGCGGGTTCGGCCGGCGCGGCGAGCGCGCCGCCCAGCGCGTCGAGCTTGGCCTGCAGGTACGCGCGATAGCCCGACTTGGCGTCGAGCTTGGCGAGCGCTACCTGATACGCGGTGCGCGCATCGGCATTCTTCCCGGCCGCCGCGAGGATGTCGCCGCGCAGATCGGCGTAGATCGCCGCAAACGCTTCGTCGGTCTTGGCGTCGACCATCTTCAGCGCTTCGTCGTATTGTTTCTCGTCGAGCAGCACCTGGGCGATCCGGAAACGCGCGATCGCCTTCAGCTCCTCGTCGCCTGCATGGTCGATCACCCATTGCAGCTGCGCTTTCGCGCCGGCTTTGTCGCCGGAGTCGTAGAGCAGCTTCGCATACAGCAGGACGGCGCGCGGCGCGTACGCCGTACCGCTGAAACGCTCGACGATTTGCGTCGCCGGATCTTTCGCCTTGGCAAGCTCGTTGGTGCGCACCGCCTGGCTCACTGCCTGGTAAAGCACGCTCGCCTTCTCGGCCTGCGCGCGCTGGTACCAGTGCCAGCCCTGCACGCCGATGACGACGATTGCGACGCTCACGACCGCGGCGCTGACGTACTTGCCGTAGATCGCCCACCACACCTTGAGGTCGTCGAGTTTTTCCTGTTCTTCGAGATCGTAAACCGCCATGGCCAATCCTATAGGGTCGCGCAGCGACTCAGGTCGTTTCCAGCTTCCCGCGAGAGCGGTGAAGGTGAATCGGCAGGAGTCCTGATCGTGGCTCCACGCCGGCGCCGATATGCTTCGCCACTGACTCCGGTGGCAACGTCACCTGTTCGCCCGCGACCCGCAGCGGCTTGAGCGCGACGCGGTTCGCGCTCGCCTCGGCGTCGCCGACGATCAGCGCCCACCGCGCGCCGCTCGCGTCGGCGCACTTCATCTGCGACTTGAAGCTGCCGCCGCCGGCGTTGACGATGACCGCCAATCCGGCGTCGCGCAGGCGCTCGGCCGTGGCGCGCACAAGCTTCGCCGCCGCTTCGCCGGCATGCACGACGTACGCGTCCGGGACGCCCGCGGCGACGCGCTGGTCCGCCTGCAGGAGCAGGACCATCCGTTCGATGCCGATGGCGAAGCCGCATGCCGGCGTCGGCTTGCCGCCGAGTTGCTCGAACAGGCCGTCGTAGCGCCCGCCGCCGGCAACGGTTCCCTGCGCGCCCAACCGATCGCTGATCCACTCGAAGACCGTGCGATTGTAATAGTCGAGACCCCGCACGAGCCGGGGATCGACCTCGAAGGCGATGTCGGCTTCCCCTAGGATCGCCTTGAGGTCCTCGAAGTGACGCCGCGCCTTCGACTCGGCGCCAAGCTGGTCGACGAGTTTCGGCGCGCCGGCGATGATACTCTGCATGGCCGGGCTCTTGCTGTCGAGGATGCGCAGCGGATTCGTGTCCAGCCGCCGGCGGGAATCCTCGTCGAGCGCACCGGCGTGGGCGCGGAAGTAGCCGACGAGCGCGTCGCGATGCGCCAGGCGTTCGTCGGGATCACCGATGCTGTTGATGTGCAGCGACATGCCGGTAAGCCCCAGCTTCGTCCACAGCCGCGAGAGCATGCCGATCTGCTCGGCGTCGACGTCGGGGCCTTCGAAGTCCAGCGCCTCGACGTCGAACTGGTGGAACTGCCGATAGCGGCCCTTCTGCGGCCGCTCGTGGCGAAACATCGGGCCGGCGGTCCACACCCGTTGCGGGCGCTCGTAGGTCAGATGGTGCTCGATCGCCGCGCGCGCGATCCCGGCGGTTGCCTCGGGGCGCAGCGTCAGGCTCTCACCGTGGTCGTCGAAGGTGTACATCTCCTTTTCGACGATGTCGGTCGCATCGCCGATACCCCGCACGAACAGCGGCGTCGCTTCCACGATCGGCACGCGCAGGTTGCGGTACCCGTACTGCGCGAAGGTCTCGCGCGCCACATCCTCCAGGCGCTCCCACAGAGCGGCCTCGTCGGGCAACACGTCGTTCATGCCGCGAACGGCCTGGATCGTCGGCGCGCCCACGGGATTACGCGACCGCCTTAACGCTGATCGATTTCTTGTCGGGCTTGAGATGCGGTGCCGGCGGCTCGCCACCGTAGGTCGCGCGCACGTAGTCGGCGATGATCTGCTGGAATTCTTCGGCGACCCGCTGTCCCTTCAAGGTGACGGTCTTCTCGCCGTCGACGTACACCGGCGCCACCGGTGTCTCGCCCGTGCCGGGGAGGCTGATTCCGACGTTCGCCATCTTCGACTCGCCCGGGCCGTTGACCACACACCCCATCACCGCGACGGTCATGTTTTCGACGCCCGGATAGCGGGTGCGCCACGCGGGCATCTCGGCGCGCAGGAATCGCTGGATCTTGTCGGCGAGTTCCTGAAAGAAGGTGCTGGTCGTCCGCCCGCAGCCCGGGCACGCGGTGACCAACGGCGCGAACGGGCGCAGCCCCATCGTCTGCAACAACTCCTGCGCCACGACGACCTCGCGCGTGCGGTCGCCGTCCGGCTCCGGGGTGAGC
>JBGPYP010000373.1:0-2499 GCA_041493285.1 Casimicrobiaceae bacterium | reverse complement strand
CTCACGCAGCCGTCGGCCCAGGCCATGGCGAGGAAGTTGTTGCCGGTGAAGAGCTCCGCGCCCGCCACCACCACGAGGAGCAGTCCCAGCGAGAAGACCACGCCGCCGGTCACGCGGGCGGCGGCGAAGCCGAGCGACGCGTCGCTCACCACCAGCGTGAAGTAGAGCGAGCCCAGGCCGATGAAGGCGCCCGCGAGCATGCCGAGCATCCACATGGTAAGCAGCGGCATGCGCGCCTTGATGACGCAGAATTCGTTGACGCGCCCGGCAATCTCCTTGGGCGAGAACGAGTCGAAACCGAACGTTTCCATGATCAACCTCGGTAATGGCAGCCGCGGCTAGATCCCGAAGGCGTGCCGCACCGCGACGCCGCGGCCACGCCCGACCGACGTGACGAGGCGCCCGCCAACCGTTTCGTGCCGCATCATCGCGTCCGGTCAGTAACGCTCGATCGCGAGCGTCGCGCGCTTGAGCCCCGCTTCGCCGGGAACCTCGCCGATCGCGAAACCGAGGCTCGCAGCGAGTGCGAGCATTGCCTGATTAGCGGTGAGGATGTCACCGCTCATCGCCGCAAGCGCTCTCGAACGCGCGATCTCGATCAACTGCGTCAACAGCTGGCGCCCGAGGCCCTGCATCTGCCATTCATCGTCCACCACGATCGCGAATTCGCAGGACGAGCCGTCGGGATTCGTGAAGTAGCGCGTGACGCCGACCTCCTCCTCGCGCCCGTCCTTCGCGGCCACCGCAATCAGCGCCATCTCGCGGTCGTAGTCGATCTGCGTGAAGCGCGCCAGCATCTGCGGCGACAGTTCCCGGATCGTGCTCATGAAGCGGAAGTACTTCGCTTCCGGCGACAACTGCTTCACGAACTCCCGCTCGATTTCGGCGTCTTCCGGACGGATCGGGCGCACCGTGACGCGCCTGCCGTTCGGTGCCGTCCACTCCGAGACGAGGTGCGCGGGATACGGATGAATGGCCATGTGTCCATAGCGTGGCAGGGCCGCGCCCGAACGGCCGACCACGATGCGCGCGTCGAGCGCGATCGCCCCCGTTTCGTCCGCCAGCAGGGGATTCACGTCCATTTCGCGGATCGCGGGCAGCTCGCACGCCATTTCCGAGACGCGCAGCAGTATCATTTCGAGCGCGTTGCGGTCCACGGACGGCATCTGGCGGAACTCGCCGAGCAGCCGGCTCGCGCGGGTGCCGCGGATCAACTCCTCGGTCAGCATGCCGTTCAGCGGCGGCAGCGCGACCGCGCGGTCGGCGTGCACTTCGACCGCGGTGCCGCCGGTGCCGAAGGTGATCGCCGGGCCGAAGATCGCGTCGCGCACGACGCCGACCATCAGCTCGCGCCCGTTCGGACGCGCGACCATGGGCTCGACAATGACGCCGTTCAAGCGCGCTTCCGGCCGCATCCGTTTCAAACCATCGGTCATCTCGCGGTACGCATCCTGCGCGGCCTGCGCGTTCGCGATGTTGAGCCGCACCCCGCCGACGTCGGACTTGTGCGTGATGTCGGGCGAGTCGATCTTCATCACCACCGGGAATCCCGTCTCCTCGGCGACGAGCATCGCCTCGTTCGCCGATCGCACGCGCACCGCCTTCGCAATCGGCACGTGGAACGCGGCGAGCACCGCCTTGGACTCCATCTCGGAGAGCACCGTGCGGCGCTCCGCGAGCGCGCCTTCGATCACGAGCCGCGCGCCGGCGACGTCCGGCCCGGGGTGGTGCGATAGCGGTCCGGGCGTTTGCAGGAGCAGCTTCTGATTGCGGTAGAACGACGAGACCTGCGCGAACATTTCCATCGCAGGGTCCGGCGTTCGAAAGGTGGGAACACCGTGCGCCGCGAGCAGCCGCCGGGCCTTCGCGACCTGCTCTTCGCCCATCCAGCAAGCGAGCAGCGGTTTGTCACTCTTCTTCGCGCACTCGATGACCGCGCGCGCCACCTCGAGCGGCGCGGTCATCGCCTGCGGCGCGAGTATTACCAGCACGCCGTCCACGCCCGGGTCGGCGAGGCAAGCGGCAAGCGCCGCCCGGTAGCGTTCCGCGTCCGCGTCGCCGATCAGGTCTATCGGATTGCCCTGCGACCAGTTGGACGGCAGCGCCTTCTTCAGCGTCTCGACCGCCGCGCTCGAAAGCTCTGCGAGCGGAATGTCGAGATCGCCGGCGCGGTCGGCCGCCATCACGCCGGGGCCCCCGCCATTGGTGATCACCGCGAGCCGGTCGCCGCGCGGCCGCACGTTCGAGGAGAGCGCCTGGGCGGCGGCGACGAGCTGGCCGATGGTATGCACGCGCACGACACCCGCCCGGCGCACTGCCGCTTCGAACACGTCGTCGGCGCCCACCAGCGCCCCGGTATGCGACACCGCCGCGCGCGAGCCGGCCGGGTGGCGCCCGACTTTCATCAGGATCACCGGTTTCGCCCGCGCCGCAGCGCGCAGCGCGCTCACGAAGCGCCGCGCATTACGCACGCCCTCGATGTAGAGCAGGATGTGCGCG
>JBGPYP010000156.1:0-6043 GCA_041493285.1 Casimicrobiaceae bacterium | reverse complement strand
CTCGGCGATGGCGCAGAAGTACCTTGGCGACTACTTCGACATCCACTGTGGCGGCGAGGATCACATTCCGGTCCACCATACCAACGAGATCGCGCAGACCGAGGCGCGCGTGGGAACGCGGCTCGCCAACTTCTGGATGCACGGCTATTTCCTGCTCGCCAACGACGCGAAGATGGCGAAGTCCGCTGGCGAGTTCCTGCGCCTGAAAGCGCTGACCGACCGCGGCTACGATCCGCTCGCGTATCGCTTTCTCTGCCTGACGGCGCACTATCGCAGCCAGCTCAACTTCACCTGGGACGCGCTCGACGCGGCGGCAACCGCCCTTGAGCGCATGCGGCGCGGCTTTCACGCTCTTCCCGACGGCGGCGCGCCGGACGCGGCGTATCTCGTGCGTTTCACGGCGGAGATCAACGACGATCTCAACATCCCCAAAGCGCTGGCGATCGCCTGGGAGTTGCTGCGCGGCGACCTCGTCGATCTCCGCATCACGAAGGCCACGCTCGCCGCGTTCGATCGCATGTTCGGATTGGGACTCGCGGCATGGCGGCCCCGGGAGGAAGCGATCCCCGAAGCCGTGCACGCACTGGCCGTCGCGCGCAGCGCGGCACGCGCCGCGAAGCAATGGGCGGAAGCGGATCGGCTGCGCGCCGAGCTGCACGCCGCCGGTTGGGAGATGGAAGACCGGTCCGACGGCTACACGCTCAAAAGGCGTAGCGACGCGAGCCCGTAGCGAGGGGCCTCCGGCACGGTCAAGTGAATTCCCCGGGTGGAGTTGTCGGCCCTTGCGCCCGGCTCGGGTCGCCTCCACTCGCTTCGCTCGCGGAGCCTCGCTCCGCCTCGCCGGGCGCCCCACGCGCATCGTGCGGGGATCGCGCGTAGACGACGCCGGAGCGCGGAGCAGGGGCGCGCAGAAGGGCGGAGGCGCGAAGCGCGCGACCCCGGATGCGCGCCTATGGCCGCGCTCACCGGCCTGGCCTTCGGCGGTCTACGGTTCGCGCGGCCCCGCGAGCGCAGCGATGCGGGGATGCGACCGCGGAGGCGGATGGGCTGCGGCCAACGCGACAGCGATCAGATGGTACGCGTGTCGGCCGCAGCAGGCGGCGCAGCGGCCAACGCGACAGCGATCTGACGGTACGCGCGATGGCCGCAGCAGCCGGCGCAGCGGCCGACACGCGGCGCGACGTTTGTGCGGTACGCGTTCAACGAGGCCGCGCGGATTGAGCGCGTAGCGCGAATCCCCAGGGACCCCGCTACATCCTTCTGTCGATCGCGGCATCGTTACGCCGCCCCGGGGTTCGCCCGGATCAGGTCTAAGGTGGCCCTGGGCGACGCGTTCAAGGCGGCTCTTTGTCCATTCCATACGCGCATGCAACGCATGCACAAATACCGTTTGCCGCGGGACCTTCCCGCCACAATAATTCGAGGCGTCGCAGGGATGCGGCAAGCGAATGGAGCAGCACGATGCAAGCATGCGAATCAGGAATGTGTCGATGGGTGCCGTCCGGCGCCCCCGGACCGCGCCTGCGGCGTCCGCTTCGTCGCCTCGTGCTCGGCTTCGGCGCCGGATTCCCGCGCTTCGTCGCTTGGGTCTTGAGGGCGACGGCAGGGGCAACTAACTTCCGCGTCGAGCACGGAGCGGAAGCTGCCTGAATCCGGAACGACACGCCGCCGCATCCAAGCAGCGAACCAGAAATGCGGCGAATGGGCCTTAATTAGCTTCCCGCTCACGGCAACCGAATAGCAACGAGAGTCAAGAGAACAAAACCCATGCCGGGATGCTGCCGGCAAACGAATGGAGAGCATCATGCAACGCACCGAAGCAGCGAAGTGGTTCTGGCCGTTCATGCTGGTCGCAGCGCTTGCCGCCGCGGTCGTCATCGGGCTCTCGGCCTTCGTGCAATCGAAAGCGATGTCGGGCGAGCCGGAGTTCCGGATGGTCGTCGCGGTCAGCGCACCGACGCCTCACGTCGAGGGCACCCCAGTGACCATCGAGCCCTCGCGTATCGAAGTCGTCGGCACGCGTTCGCGCTCGATCGTCGACCGGCTCGCGGCGTTGCTGTATCGCAGGCAACGCAGCTAAGCTCCTTGTTGCCGCGAATCCGTGTGCGGCGCTAAGTGCCGGCTAGGGCGTCGACTGCTGGGGCCATCACTCGTACGTTCTGATCGGGGTCGCGCTGGCCGCAGCCCATCCGCCTCCGCGGTCGCATCCCCGCATCGCTTCGCTCGCGGGGCCCCTGCTCCGCGCTCCGGCGTCGTCTACGCGCGATCCCCGCGCACTGCGAGCGTGGGGCGACCGGCGAGGCAGAGCGAGGCTCCACGAGCGAATGCGAGTGGAGGCGACCCGAGCAGGGCGCGAGGGCCGACGACGCGACATAGCGATTGAACTTGACCGTGGCGGAGGCCCCTCGTTGCGGGCTCGCGCCGCTAATACATCCGTTGGACCGGGCCGCTGTACAGCACCGGCCCGGTCGGCAGCCCGGTCGGCGATCCGCCCCTGGGCTCGAGGCTGACCGCCAGCGCCGGAATGTTGCGAAGCGCGTCGTCCGCCGGCGCTGACAACGCGATACGCGCCACGCCCGTGGCGCTGATGAGACCGAGCGAGCGCGGGTTGCCGCCGTCGGGCAGCATCCACAGTTGCAGGGCGCGATCGGCCGCAAGATCAACCCGCGCCACCGGTTTAACGCTGAGATAGCGGCTGAGTCTGTCCGCCGACGCGACCAGTGCCGGCTTGGCGTCGGTTCCCGCGAGCACGATGACCAGAACGCCTTCCGGCGGCTCGGGCGCGGGCCTGAGCAACACGGTTGCCAGCGCGACCACGGTGGCAAGCGACGCAAGCGCGAGAGCGCGCCACAGCCCGAGGCTCGACCAGAGCGACGCTCGCGCCGCGGGTGCGCCGCGGATGCGCGCGAGGATTGCAGCCCATACCCGGGCCGGCGGCGCGATCGGCGGCAGCTCCTCCGCCAGCGGCAGCAGACGCTCCTCCCAGTCGCGTACGGCGTCGCCGAGCCCACGGTCCGCGCGCGCAAGGCGCTCGAAGCGCTCCCGCGTCCGGCCGCGCAGCGTGCCGAGGACGTACTCCGCGGCCAGCGCGTCGGCGCGATCCGGGTCGCGCACGTTCATCGCGCTACTCCCGCGCTATCGAGGCAGGCGCGAAGACGCTCGAGCCCGCGCCGGATCCAGGACTTGACCGTTCCCAGAGGCTCTCGCAGATGCTTCGCCAGTTCGGAATGCGACAGGCCTTGGAAGAAGGCCAGCGCGATCGCCTGCTTCTGGCCCGGCTCCAGCGCCTCGACGCAAGCGCCGACCGCGCGCGCGTCCGCGCCGGAGAGCAGCATCTCCAGCGGACTCGGATCGTCGGCCGCGACCGTCACGCCTTCCTCCTCATCGTCCATCGTCACGGTTTCGACGTCGCGCCTACGCAATTGATCGAGGCAGCGGTTGCGGACGATGCTGGTCAACCACGTCAGCGGCTGGCTCTTGGCGGCGACGTACGACCCGGCGTGATGCCAAACGTTGATGAAGCTCTCCTGCAGGACCTCCTCGGCCGCGCCCGTGTCTCTCAATATACGCAGCGCGACCGCGTACAGATGCCCAGAGGTCATCCGATACAGCTCGGCGAATGCCTGCTGGTCGGCAAGCGCGGTGCGGGCCAGAAGGTCCATGAGGCGCGCGTTGCGCTCGAGTTGCTTGGCAGGGTCAAGGGCCATCGTGAGCCATTGGGCGGCGATCGATACGCTGTTCTCTACGGGAGGGGGAGGGGCCGAGCGCGAGGGACCGCAGCTGCATGCGCGAGCGCTCGTGCCGGCGACTCACTTGCCGCGCCGCCGATCCTTCCGCCACAGGACGTCGGCGCGCCCGGCGTCGCGGTTGAGCACGCGCGCCAGCACGAACAGCAGGTCGGAGAGGCGGTTCACGTACTTCCGTACGGGTTCGCTCACCGTCGTGGATGCACCCAGGTGCACCAGCGTGCGCTCGGCGCGCCGGCAGACGGTGCGCGCGACGTGCGCGAGGCTCGCCGCGCGGGTCCCGCCGGGGAGGATGAACTCCTTGAGCGGTGCCAAGTCGCCGTTGAAGCGGGCGATGGCTTCTTCCATGCGATCGACGTACGCTTCGCGCACCGCGCTGTAGCCGGGGATCGACAGCTCGCCCCCGAGATCGAACAGATCGTGCTGCACCTCGGTCAGGCAATCCGCGACCGCGTCGGGGAGCGTTTCGGCGAGCAGCACGCCCAGCACGGAGTTGAGTTCGTCGACCGCGCCGATGGCCTCGATGCGCTCCGAATCCTTGGCGACCCGCGTGCCGTCGCCGAGCCCGGTCGTTCCGGCGTCGCCAGTGCGGGTGACGATCTTCGACAGCCGATGACCCATGGTGCGTTGTCTCGCTCTCGTGCGTGCCCGGGCGTGCGGAGCGGCCAGGATAGAGAATTCAGGCATGCGCGGCAAGTCGCGCGTTGCGGCGCTCAATTGTCTTTGCGGACCGATGGGGGACCTCGAAACGGGCCCCACGCGGATTGCGTTGCTGGCAAAATGCGGATGAATGCGAGGCACGCGACGAAGGTCGTAGTTTGAACTACGATGCCGAGGAGCGCGACGAAGCAAGCGCCGCGTTGGCTGCAACCCGGAAGGGACGGGGCTTTTCGGGCGGTCTGCTTTGTCGCGAGGCTTGCCGATGGGCCCTGGCATTGGGTTAGCCTCGCTTCCCGCATCCCAGCCCGAAAAGCCCCCGTCGCAACCGTGCGGGGCCCGTTCAGAGGTCCCGTAGTTACCATGACAGCCCGCCGGCGTCGCCGGCGAGGGAGCCGTGCCATGACCAGAGCCTACGAAATCGATCTCGACCGGAACGAAGCCAACTACACGCCGCTCACCCCGCTGTCGCTGATCGCACGTGCCGCCTACGTGTATCCGAACCAGCTCGCGGCCGTTCATGGCGAGCGTCGTTACACCTGGGCCGAGACGTATGCCCGCGCGCGGCGGCTCGCTTCAGCGCTCAAACGCGCCGGCATCGGAAACGGTGACACGGTAACTCTGATGGCGGCGAACACGCCGGAAATGCTGGAGGCCCATTTCGGCGTCCCGATGTCCGGCGGCGTGCTCAACACGCTCAATACCCGGCTCGACGCCGAGGCGATCGCGTTCATGCTGAAGCATGGCGAGGCGAAGGTGCTCATCACCGACACCGAATTCGCCCCGACAGTGAAGGCGGCGCTCAGAGAGCTCGAGCGCGAGATCGCGGTCATCGACATCGTCGACGCGCTCGGCCCCGGCGGCGAGCGGCTCGGTAGCAGCGAGTACGAGCGGTTCATCGCCGACGGCGACCCGGCGTTCGAATGGAAGCATCCGGCAGACGAGTGGAACGCGATTTCACTCAACTACACGTCGGGCACCACCGGCAATCCCAAGGGCGTCGTGTATCACCATCGCGGCGCGTACCTCAACGCGCTGTCGAACATCATCGACTGGGGCATGCCGCGCCACGCGGTGTACCTATGGACGCTGCCGATGTTCCACTGCAACGGCTGGTGCTTTCCGTGGACGATGGCAGCGAACGCGGGCACCAACGTTTGTCTGCGGCGCGTCGAGGCCAAGCTCGTCCTCGACGCCATCCGCGAGCACAAGGTCACGCACTACTGCGGCGCGCCGATCGTGCACGCGATGCTCATCAACGCCCCCGACGAGTGGAAAAAAGGGATTGCGCACAAGGTGAGCTGTTTCGTCGCCGCCGCCGCGCCGCCGGCGTCGGTGATCGAGGGCATGCAGCGTATGGGCTTCGACATCACCCACGTGTACGGCCTGACGGAAACCTATGGTCCGGCTGCGGTGTGCGCGAAGCACGCCGCGTGGGACGCTCTCGACATCGGCGCGCGCACCGAGCGCAACGGCAGGCAGGGCGTCCGCTACACCTGCGAAGAAGGCATGACCGTGATGGACCCGGAGACGATGACGCGGGTGCCGTGGGACGGCGAGACGATGGGCGAGATCATGTTCCAGGGCAACATCACGATGAAGGGGTATCTCAAGAATCCGAAAGCGACCGCGGAGGCTTT
>JBGPYP010000356.1:0-2610 GCA_041493285.1 Casimicrobiaceae bacterium | reverse complement strand
TTTTGTCGATCTTGATGATATCGACACCGAGCTTCAACAGATAGGACAGGCCGCCGTGACCGGTGCCGACGTCGTCGATCGCGACTTTGATGCCGAGCTCCTGCAGCATCGCGATCACCCGCCGCGCCTCCCCGAGGTCGGGTAGCGGCGCACGCTCGGTGACCTCCAGCACGAGTTGATCAAGCGCGATCGCGGAGCCTTCGAACATCTTCTTCATGTCCTCAACGATCCTGGCGTCGGCGAGATGACCGGCGAAGAGGTTGAAGCTGAGCCGAAGGCGCGGACGGCTGGCATAGGCCGCGCCCATTTCGTCGCGGGCGCGTTTCATCAAGGCGCGGGTGAGTTCATAGATCAGCCCGGACTGCTCGGCGAGCGGAATGAAGTTCGCGGGCGAGATCATGCTCCCGTCGGGATGCCGCCAGCGCGCGAGCACCTCGGCGCCGCGCACACGCCCATTCTTGGTATCGACGGTCGGCTGAAAGAAGGGAACAATCTCGCCGTTCTGGATCGCCCGCTTGAGCGTGGCCACCGGATCGTTGTGGTTGCGTCGCACGGACAGCCAGAGGAAGCCGAGGCCGAAGGCGAAAAAAACGCTCGACCCGAGCCGCCCGATCATCAGCAAGTCCTGATATTCATCGGCCAGCGTTTCGCGGCTGCGCTCGGCGACAATGGCGATCGGATAACGATCCGAACTCTTGCGCACGGTGAGCGAACGCCCGTCGTCGAGGCCGGCACCTTCGTCACCGGCGGGACGCGTCGAGATCACGTCGCCGCTCCCGAGCGTGAGCCGCAGGCGTCTGCTGCCACGTCCGTCGTCGAACACCGTATCGGGCAAGAGCGCGTCGGCCGCGACGATCGACGACAGCGAGCGCCCGCCCGGCCGGTCGAGGCGCAGCCGAACCGCGCGGTCGATGCGATTGCGGAAGCGCACCACTGCCAGCCCGAAGCGCTGCCCCGCGACCTGATATTCGCGGGAGACCGCGGGCACCTCCAGCGGGACTCCCGCATGGGTGCAAACGATGCGCCCTTGGTCGTCGAGAATCTCCAGTCCCTTCAGGATGGTGGTGCTAAATACCGCACGACGCATGGCCTCGATCACCTGGGGATTGCAATCGTCGATCCCCGTCGCGACGAGATCGAGGAGCGTGGTCGTGATCTGCTCAAGCCGCATCTCGGCAAGGCCGAGCGAGGCTCGCGCCAGCGCCTCCAAACGTCCGCGCGCATGATGTTCGATATAAGTGGTGAGCGCGCGATCGACGGCGAGGATCGACAGGGCGACAAGCACGGCCCCGCCGACGACAACTGCAATCATCCAACGACCGGGGGTACGCACGCAATTCCCGTCCTGTTCCGCGGGGCCCAGCGTCCATACGTACAAATCCGGATTAAGGCGGCGTTAATCCTGTGCGCGGATGCACCCGGCCGCGGGAATAAGAGCCATTACGGACTCTAATGAGCGGATGCCGCCGGACGCCGCGATAGCGAAGTCCGCAAATATCCGCGCAGCGCCTTCAGCAACATTCTCAAATCGAGGCCGGCGAGGGCAAAACCCAGGACGCGCCCGATCGCGGACCGCGCCAGCGGGCGCGCTGCAGGTTCGAGTTCGGCGAGCGATTCCGCCATCAAGAGCACGATGCGGGCGCGTTCGGAGTCGAGCGCCGCCGTCGGCTGCAGATGGCGCTCGAGCGCCGCCCGGCCGCAAGTCGGGAGATCCGCATCCGGGACGAGGCCTTCCGGCAAGCCACGGCGGCGGCGGTCGGCGAGATCGCGCGCCAGCGCATTCGCGAGCCAACTCGTGGAACGACTGTAGCGGGTCACTTGGGTTTCATGCTCGCGATAGAGCAACAATACGTCGGGCAGATTCGCGAGCGCGCCTCGTTCCGACATGCGTAGCCAGAGATCGTAGTCCTCGGCTTGGCAGAAAGGTTCACGATAGCCGCCCGCCTGCACGTAGGCGTCGCGTCGCATGATCGTAGTTGAATTGGCGATGGCATTGTAGCGTTGCAGTTCGCGGGCGATCGTTTCCGGATCGGCGGGGAATGACCGCACCGCGCGGGGTTTGCCTGCGGCATCGATGACTTGGACGGCCGATCCGACCGCCTGAATGTCCGGCCGCT
Organism: Casimicrobiaceae bacterium; assembly: GCA_041493285.1. Classification (GTDB taxonomy): domain Bacteria; phylum Pseudomonadota; class Gammaproteobacteria; order Burkholderiales; family Casimicrobiaceae; genus PALSA-1003. Next base: position 493 of record JBGPYP010000356.1, on the reverse strand, counting down.
CGTTTAGAAAGGCGACCTGTCGCTGCAGCCTCGTCGGCAAGGCGATGTCGTCGGAGTCCATGCGTGCGATCAATCGCCCGCGTGCCGCCGCCATGCCTTGCGTCAAGGCGGAGACGATGCCCCTGCCCGCTCCGCGCAAAACCCGCAAACGCGGATCGGCGCGCGCATAGGTTTGCAGGATCGTGGGTGTCGCGTCGGCCGAACCGTCGTCGACCACGACGAACTCGAAATCCCGGTAGCTCTGCGCCAGGATGCTGTCCACGGCCGCGCGCAGATAGCGCGCGCCGTCGCGCACGCACATCACCACGCTGACTGTCGGTGCATCCGTCGTCATGGTTCGACACCGGCCGGGGGCAGTGCGGACTTCGTCCGGCCGATCATTTTTCCGGGAGATTGAGCCGATGTGCAACTCCCGCAGCTGCTTGGTCGTCACTTCCGAGGGCGCGCCCATCAACAGGTCCTCGGCGCGCTGATTCATCGGAAACAATACCAC
>JBGPYP010000092.1:0-8977 GCA_041493285.1 Casimicrobiaceae bacterium | reverse complement strand
CGCGACGAGCGCATCGCGATCGTCGATCTCAGTCGCAACTTCGGGAAGGGGTTTGTGCTGACCGCCGGTCTCGATCACGCGCTCGGCACTGCGGTCGTCGTCATCGATGAGGACCTCCAGGATCCGCCGGAGCTCATCCCCGAACTGCTCAAGGGATGGGACCAGGGTTATGACGTCGTCTCTGCACAGCGGATTGCACGCGAGGGCGAGACCTAGCTCAAGCGCCTGACAGCGGCGGCATTCTATCGCCTGCTCGAACGTTCCACGCGCACTCAGGTGCCGCGCGATACCGGCCACTTCCGCCTGTTGAGCCGTCGCGCGGTCGATGCCGCGAAGTCGCTGCGAGAGCAGCACCGTTTCATGAAGGGCCTGTTTGCCTGGATCGGGTTTTCGCAGCTGAGCGTCCCTTACCCGCGCGACCCCCGCCACGCGGGCCGCAGCAAGTGGAGCTACTGCAAATTGTGGAACCTGGCCATCGAAGGGCTGACCTCATTCACGATCGCGCCGCTGCGGTTGGCGAGCTATCCGGGCGCCGCCGTGGTGTTATTGTCCTTCGCGTACGCGGCCGTGATCATCTACAAGACCCTCGCGTATGCGGACCCTGTGCGCGGGTATCCGTCGCTCATAGTGACGATTCTCTTCCTCGGCGGCGCGCAGCTGCTGTCGCTCGGCGTCATCGGCGAGTACCTCGGGCGGATATTCAACGAGATGAAGCGCCGGCCCGTGTATCTCGTGAATCGGTATCTGCCCGCCGCGGAACCCCGGCCGGGTGTATCCATTGCAATCGAGTGATACCTGCGGGACGTTGCGCAAGTCGCAGGTGAGGATCATTGGCGCGCCCGACAGGAATCGAACCTGTGACCTTTGGCTTCGGAAACCAACACTCTATCCAACTGAGCTACGGGCGCACGCGTCACGATTTTACCTCGCGGTTCCGAACAGCGTCCACCGGCCTTCTCTGCGCTCAACGCGGCGCGCTATAATGCGCGTTTTGTTTCGCGGCCGGGATGCAGCAGGCTGCACCCTTGCGGAAACTGCGCGGAAACCGCAATGAGCGACGAGCACACTTCCTTCATCAAGACGCCGAAGCAGCTTGTCGTGGTCGTGGTACTAGCGTTCGCGGTACCGATCGCACTCATCGTTCTGCTCGCGCAACTCGTCACCGGCGTAAGGCCGTCCGCGACCGAGGACACCAAGGCCGGCGTGCTCAACCGCATCAAGCCGGTGGGCGAGGTCACGTTGGCCGACGCCAGCGCACCCAAGAGCAACATGACCGGCGAGCAGGTCTACCAGGCGGTGTGCAAGACCTGTCACGAGGCGGGCCTCGCCGGCGCGCCGAAGATCGGTGACAAAGCCGCGTGGGGTCCGCGCATCAAGCCGGGCGTCAATCAGCTGTACGCCTACGCGCTCAAGGGCACCGACAAAGGCATGCCGCCCAAAGGCGGCAATCCGGACCTCGCCGAGATTGAAGTGCAGCGTGGCGTGGTCTACATGGCTAACCGATCAGGTGCGAACTTCAAGGAGCCGCCCGCACCGGCGGCTCCGGCTCCCGCCCCGAGCGGCATCCCGGCAGTCGCTGCCGCGCCGGCGCCTGCTACAGCGCCGCCGGCGTCTCCAGCGGCGCCGAAACCCGGTGCGCCGCTCGACATGACGACCGGTCCGGCGATGATGCAAAGGGACGGCTGCGCGGCGTGTCACGCCGTCGACCGAAAGATCGTTGGTCCGTCGTATCAGGATGTCGCCGCGAAATACAAGGACGACAAGGGCGCGCCGGCGAAGCTCGCCCAGAAGATCAAGGCGGGCGGCGCCGGCGTCTGGGGCCAGATCCCGATGCCGCCCAACGCCGCCATTTCCGACGACGACATCAAGGCGCTGGTGGCCTGGATCCTGACGCTCAAGAAATAAGCGCGTCGCCCGGCGGCTTGCCAGCGGCCGCCGGTGGCCTGACGTGCCGGGCTTTCGCCCGATCGTGCATCGCTCCATGAGTCATTACGTCGTCGGCGACATTCAGGGCTGTCACGCGGAATTCAGGCAGCTTCTGGACACGATCGCGTTCGATCCGGCGGAGGACCGCCTATGGCTGGTCGGCGATCTGGTCAACCGCGGGCCGGATTCGCTGTCGGTGTTGCGCACCGTGAAGTCGTTCGGCGCCGCAGCGGCGACCGTGCTCGGCAACCACGACCTCCACCTGCTGATCGTCGCGGCCGGCCACCGGCAACCGCACCGCCGCGACACGCTCTCGGCGATCCTCGAGGCGCCGGATCGAGACGAATTGCTCGACTGGCTACGCCGACGCCCGCTCGTCGTCCGCGAAGGCGAACTGCTGATGGTGCACGCCGGCCTGCTTCCTTCGTGGACGGCAGCGGACGCGGTGATGCTCGCGCGCGAGGTCGAGGCGGTCCTGGACTCCGCTGCGCACGACGAGTTCCTCCGCGATCTCTACGGCGATGAGCCCGCGCGCTGGGACGCCGGCCTCGTGGGCCCCGACCGGCTGCGTGCGATCGTCAACGCCTGCACGCGATTGCGTTTCTGTTCCGCTGACGGCACGATGGAATTCGGGGAAAAGCGCGGCCCGGAGCATGCCCCGCCCGGGTTCGCGCCGTGGTTCGCGCATCCGACGCGCAGATCCGCGGGCACGACGATCTTCTGCGGGCATTGGTCGACGCTCGATCTCATGTTCGCGCCGAACGTCGTGATGCTCGACTCCGGCTGCCTGTGGGGCGGGACGCTGACCGCGATCAGGCTCGACGACGGGCGCGTGTTTCAAGTGCCGAGCCGCGCGGTGATCACTCCAAAGCCGTCCGAATGAAGGCCTCGGCCTCGCGCGAAAGCTCGCGCCGATGGCGGCCATGCGTCGCGAGCGTCGGGCCGAACGTGAGCCCGACAACGAGTCTGCGTTCCCCCAGCACGCGCCAGAACGAATCGAGGAACGTCGTCTCGCCGATGTAGGCCGGCGCGTCGTTGTACTGCCCGCCGGGCTCGAGGTAGCGGATCGCGATCGGCTGCACGTGGCCGCCGGCGTCGACGATCGGCTGCAGCAGCGAACTGTGGAACGGCAGGACGCTCCTGCCGTCGGTGGTCGTGCCCTCGGGAAAGATCGCGATGGTGTCGCCTGCGGCCAGCATGTCGCGCGCCTCCTGGTTGACTCGATGCGCGTCCCGGCGGCGGTCGCGGTCGACAAACAGCGTCCCGCAACCCGCGGCGAAGCGGCCGAGCACAGGCCAGCGCTTCAACTCGGCCTTGGCGATGAACCGCGATGGCCGCACCGCATTGAGGACGAAGATGTCGAGCCACGACACGTGGTTGGCGATGATCAGCAGATTGCCCGACAGCCCTCCTTCGGGCAGTCCTTCGATGCGCGCGTCGACGTGCAGCATTCGCAAGAGCTGCTTGCTCCAGCGGCGGATCAGCACCTGGCGCTTGGCCATCCCGATCAGCGGGAACACCAGCGCCGTCGTTGCGAGGCCCTGGAACACGTGCAACGTCACGCGCGCGCCACGCACGATGCGCAGCGCCGGCGGAGTGCGGTGTCGCTTGTGCTCAGCGCGCTTGCGCATGCGCCGCGGGGTCGCGGGGGCGGGCGCGAGACGGCGGAGCCGTTGCGCACGAGCGCCGACGCTCAGAACAGAGCTTGTCCAAAGCGCTCAAGGTACAACGACGCGATTTCGTCGCGGCCGACCGCGTGGTTCTGCCCCCCGCGCGAGGCGATCTTCACCGACCCGAGGAGCGAGGCGAGGCGGCCCGTGCGCTCCCAGTCCCAGCTGTTCGCGATCCCGTAGAGCAGGCCGGCACGATACGCGTCGCCGCAACCGGTCGGATCGACCAGCGCGGCGGGCTTCACCGCCGGTATCTCCAATGCGGCTCCGTCGACATAGATGAGCGAACCCTCGCCGCCGCGGGTGACGATCAGCGCCTCGACCTGCTTCGCGATGGCCTCGATCGTGAGCCCGGTGCGCTCGGCAAGCAAGTGCGCTTCGTAGTCGTTGACCGCGACGTAGTCGGCGCACTCGATCATCTCGACAAGCTCGGGACCGGAGAACAGCGGCAGGCCCTGGCCCGGATCGAAGATCACCGGAATCCCCGCCGCCGCGAACTCGCGCAGGTGCGAGCGCATCCCTTCGCGACCGTCGGGGGCGACGATGCCCAGCGCGATGTCGGCGACGTCACCGACGCGGTTACGATGCGACTCGTTCATCGCTCCCGGATGGAACGCCGTGATCTGGTTGTCGTCGAGATCGGTGATGATGAAGGCCTGCGCCGTGTACGTTCCCGGGATCACGCACACCCCTTCCGCTGCGACCTGCTGTGCCCTCAGCCGCTCGACGTAGGCGCCACCATCGTCGCCGACGGTCGCCATCACGACCGGCTCGCCGCCGAGGCCTCTGAGGTTGTAGGCGATGTTGCCCGCGCAACCTCCCCACTCGCGCCGCATCTCCGCGATCTGGAACGAGACCGACAGCAGGTGCGTCTCGCCCGGCAGGATGTGCCGGCCGAACCGGTCGGGAAACACCATGATGGTGTCGATCGCGAGAGAACCGCAGATGAGAGTACGTGGCGCGGGCATGGTACGTGGCAAAGGCGCGAAGGCGTGCCTTCCTCAGGCATTATTCTCCCGCCCGATCTCCCGGACGATGAACTGCTGCCGCCGCGAGACGGGCAGCGCCTCCGCGATGTCGCGCAGCAAGACTTCCCAGTGCGCGTCACCTTCGGCGCTGACGTGCCGCTCGAAGCCGCGGATCGCCTCGCGCGCCACCAGGCAGTTGCGATGCACGCGCACGAACCGCGGGCCGAACTCCTCTTCGAGCTTGGTCAGCGACTCCTCGAGCAGGTATTCGCGCTCGGCAGTGCGGATCGTGATGTACTTGAGCTCGGCCTTGAGATAGATCACCTCCTCGATCGGAACGAGGACGACGCGCGAGCGCTCCGTGACCGACAGGAAGCGGCGCGCCGCCGCGGGCAAACGATCGAGGCGCGTGCCCGACAGGGGCTTCAGGCGCGGCACCTTCTGCAGCGCCGCGAGCAGCCGCTGGACCCGGACCGGCTTCACCAGGTAGTCGACCGCGTGCACCTCGAATGCCGCGATCGCATGCTCGTGGTACGCGGTGGTGAAGATCAGCACTGGCGGCATCGGCAGCTTGAGCAGATGGCGCGCCAGCTCGATGCCGTCCATATCCGGCATGTGGATGTCGCTCAACACCAGATCCGTCGGCGTGCTGCCGAGCAGGCCCAGCGCCTCGCGACCGCTGGCCGCTTCGCCGACGATCACGAGTGGCAGAGCCGTGGCACAATCGTCGAGCAGCTCGCGCAGCCGGCGACGCGCCGGCGCTTCATCGTCGACGACCAGCACCTTGAGCGGCATGTCAGACACTCGCGTCCTCCTTCTCGGCCGTGCGATAGGGCATCCGGATGTGCACTTCGTAGCTGTCGCGGTTGGCGCGGCTCTCGAGGCTCGCCTCGGCGTCAAAGTGCAGCGCCAGCCGCTCGCGGATGTTGTCCATCGCCATCTTGTTGCCGCCGTGGTGGCTGCCGCTGAACTTGTACGGGTTGCGCAGGATCGCATGGACCTCGCCGCGACGCAGGAAGATGTTGATTGCGATCACGCCCGGGCCGCTCGATGGTTCGATGCCGTGATAAACGGCGTTCTCCAGCAGCGGTTGCAGCACCAGCGGCGGCACCAGCGCGTCGCCCGGCATGTTCTCCACGTGCCACTCGATCTTCAGGCGCTCGCCGAGCCGCACCTTCTCCAGATTGAGGTATTGCCGGCACAGCTCGACCTCGTCGGCGAGCGGCGCGAGCTGCCGATTGTCGCCCATCAGCACGCGGAACAGGTCCGCGAGATCCTCCAGCGCGGTTTCGGCTCGGCGCGGCTCGGTGCGCACCAGCGAGAGCACTGCGTTGATGCTGTTGAACAGGAAATGCGGCCGGATCCTCGCCTGCAGCGCCTGCAGGCGGGCCTCGGCGATCGCCGGCGACAGCGCCCTGACGCGCAGATAGAAATAGCCGAGCAGCACGCCCGTGAGGAGAAGGGAGAAGAGCGCGTGTCGAAGCGGCCCGGCCGGGCCGAGGTCGACCCCGAGCGTGCCCAGCAGCGTGTCGAGCAGAAGCGTCACCGTCAGCGTCAGTCCCAGAATCGCGATCGCCCCGGTCTGATAAGGCAGGCGTTCGAGCCACGGCGCCAGCACGTAGAGCAGAAGCGCGCACAAGAGCAGCTGCGGCTCGACGATCGCAGCGGTCTCGAGCCAGGCGCTCGACAGCGCTTCCCAGCGCGGCTCGCGCGCGAAGACGACGGCCAGCGCCACCCCGTTGACCGCGAGCAGGATGCGCAGCACCGTGCCGAGGTTGCGCAGCTCGGGCAAGCAGGACGGGTTCGATTTTTGATTTATAATCGCGCGCATCGTTTGCTCTTGTCGGTCCGGCGCCGCCGGCTACCGTTCCCGGCGGCGGCTTTGAACCGATCATCGCCCGGCTATTGTGGGGAAGAGCCTCCGGCGAGGCAAGTAATGTCCAGAGACAAGTTCCTCGACAAGCAGGGCGCCGACGCGGCGCAGGCGCGCGGCTGGTCCGGCCGTTTCGGCGAGCCGATGTCCGAGCGCATGCAGCGCTTCAACGCGTCGATCGACTTCGATCGCCGGCTTGCGGCCGTCGACATCGCGGCCTCGCTCGCGCACGCGCGCATGCTCGCCGCGACCGGCGTTCTGTCCAGTGCCGATCTCGCCGCCGTCGAGCGCGGCCTCGAGCAGATCAAGGGTCAGATCGAGCGCGGCGAATTTGTCTGGACGCGCGAACTCGAAGACGTCCACTTCAATATCGAAAAGCGGCTCACCGCTCTGGTCGGCGACGCCGGCAAACGGCTGCATACGGCGCGCTCGCGCAACGACCAGGTCGCGACCGATCTTCGCCTTTGGCTGCGCGACGCGATCGACGCGCTAACCGCCAGCCTGCGCGCGCTGCGCGCCGCGCTGATCGATCTCGCCGAGAAGCACGCCGACACGATCATGCCCGGGTACACGCACCTGCAGGTCGCGCAGCCGGTGACCTTCGGCCATCACCTGCTCGCGTACGAGGCGATGCTCGCCCGCGATGCCGAGCGTCTCGCCGATTGCCGGCATCGCGTCAACCGCCTGCCGCTGGGCAGCGCGGCGCTCGCCGGCACCACCTACCCGATCGACCGCCAGCGCATCGCCGCCGAGCTCGGATTCGAGGCGCTATGTTCCAACTCGCTCGATGCGGTGTCGGACCGCGACTTCGCGATCGAATTCGCGGCCGCCGCGGCGCTGATCATGGTGCATCTGTCGCGGTTCGCCGAGGAACTCATCCTCTGGTCGAACCCGAGGTTCGGCTTCGTGACCATCGCCGATCAGTTCTGCACCGGCAGCTCGATCATGCCGCAGAAGCGAAACCCCGATGTCGCGGAGCTGGTGCGCGGCAAGAGTGCGCGCGTCATGGGCCACGTCACCGCGCTGCTGGTGCTGATGAAGGCGCAGCCGCTCGCGTACAACAAGGACAACCAGGAGGACAAGGAGCCGCTGTTCGACACGGTGGACACGCTTGCCGACTGCCTCGCGATCATGACCGAGCTGGTGGCGACCGGGCTTAAGCCCGTGCCCGACCGAATGCGCGCGGCCGCCGGCGAAGGGTTCGCGACCGCGACCGATTTCGCCGATTACCTGGTGCGCAAGGGCGCGCCGTTCCGCGACGCACACGAGGCGGTCGCCCGGGCGGTGCGGCATGCGGAAACCAAGGGCTCCGACTTGAGCGAGCTGCCGCTCGCGGAATTGCAGCAGTTCTCGCCGCTCGTCGCACAAGACGTATACGCGGCGCTCACCCTCGAGGGAGCCGTCGCGAGCCGCGATCATCCCGGCGGCACCGCGCCTGCGCAGGTGCGCGCCGCGGCGGCCGCTGCGCGCGCGGCACTCGGCGGCAAGTGAGCACAGCCGGCAGCGGGGTTGCGCACCGAGGAAGCGGACAAGAAAACCAGGAGTGAAGGCATGGATGCGAAGAAGACAGCGTTTGTCGGTCTCGGCGTCATGGGGTCCCCGATGGCTGGCCATCTTGCGCGCGCGGGCCACGCGGTGACGGTATACAACCGGACTGCCGCGAAAGCGGCGCAGTGGACCGCGAAGTACGGCGGACGAGCCGCTGCGACGCCGGCTCTCGCCGCCGCGGACGTGGACCTCGTCATGCTCTGTGTGGGGAACGACGCCGACGTGCGCGCGGTCGCGCTGGGTCCCGATGGTGCGCTCTCGGCGATGAAGCCCGGCACCATCCTCGTCGATCACACGACCGCTTCCGCGACCGTCGCGCGCGAAGTCTACGCCGGCGCAAAAGCGCGGGGCGTGCGCTTCCTCGACGCACCGGTATCCGGCGGACAAGCGGGCGCGGAGAACGGCAAATTGACGATCATGGTGGGCGGCGATGCCGACGCCTTCGCGCTGGCCGAGCCCGTGCTCGCCTGCTACGCGCGCGCGGTGACGCTGATGGGTGGGCCGGGGTCGGGGCAACTCACCAAAATGGTCAATCAGATCTGCATCGCCGGCCTGGTGCAGGGCCTCTCCGAAGGCATCAACTTCGGCATGCGCGCCGGGCTCGACATCGAGCAGGTGCTCGACGTTGTCGGCAAGGGCGCCGCGCAGTCGTGGCAGATGGACAACCGCGGCAAGACGATGGCCGCCGACAAGTTCGACTTCGGGTTTGCGGTCGACTGGATGCGCAAGGACCTCGCGATCTGCCTTGCCGAAGCGCGCGCCAACGGCGCGGCGCTCCCAGTGACCGCGGTCATCGATCAGTTCTACGCGCGGATTCAGGCGCGTGGCGGCGGCCGCTGGGACACGTCGAGCCTGATTCGGCTCCTCCGCGACAGCGCATGAGCGCCGCTGGGCCAAGGCGCGGGTGCGCCCGCCTTGGGGGCAGCGCAGCGGCCGAATTGGCCAATGAGGCCGCAAGCGTGGGGGTACGCCAATGAGCGGCCCGCGGGTCG
>JBGPYP010000036.1:0-13545 GCA_041493285.1 Casimicrobiaceae bacterium | reverse complement strand
TATCAGCTTGGCTTGGGAACGTGGCGCATCAGCGACGAGGAAACCGCTCGCGAATATTCTGGCAGCACGCGCACGTCGATCACCGCCACCGCGCCCGCGCGCACATCGGCGACCGCTTTCGCGATCGTAGCGGCAAGCTCGTCGACGCTACGCACGGGGCCGTAACCCGTCGCGCCCTGGCCGCGCGCAAGGGTCGCAAGATCGAATGCCGGATCGCTCATGCGCATGCCGATCCAGCGGTTTTCCACGGGCCGGCCGCGCACGCGCGCCATGCGCTCCTGATGCAGCTCGTCGTTGAAGAACGATTCGTTGTTGGCGACGATGATGAGCGCCGGCACGCGATAGTGAACGCCGGTCCAGAGCGCGGTGAGTCCCATCAGATAATCGCCGTCGCCCAGAACCGCGACGGGTAGCCGGTCACCGCCGCGCAGCGCCAGCGCGGCGCCGATCGCCATGCCCGGACCCGAGCCGATGCCGCCGCCGCCGTCGAAGCCGATGTAGTCCTGCGGATGCGCGAAACGGCAGAACTCGCCCGGCCAGCCGAGCGGCAGGCGGATGTATGACGGCCGATGCGGGGCGAGCGTCTCCGTCGTCACCCGCGCCAGCTCTTCGAGCGGAAGACGATCGCTCGCCGGGGTGCGCGGCTCAACCGTCGGGCTCGCGGGTTCGTGCGGCTTGACGAACCACGATTCGGCCGGCTTTGCCGGGCGCGGGCCGAGCGTGGCGAGCAATGCGGTTACGAACGTGTCGGGCGGCGCAAGGATCGAGAGATCGGTCGGCGGCAGCGCCTGATAGTCCATGTTCCAGCCGTTATGGACGTACTGATCGACCGAGCATTGGATCACCTTGCCACGCGGTTGCTCGCCGCCGCAAGCCTGCAGGAGCGTGCCGCCGAGGTCGATCCAGTCGAGGCTCAGGATCACGTCGGCGTCGCGGACGACTTGCGTCGCCGCGCCGCTGACATACAGGCTGGGCGGGAACGGATGCAGCGGATGCTGCGTCGGGAAGCTTGCACCGGTCTTGATATCGGTCAGCACGACCGCGCCCAGGCGCTCGGCCAGCGCGACGCGCCGCTCGAATGCCGCAATGTCGCTCGCTACGCGGCCGATCATGAGCAGCGGCCGGCTGCCGGCCTCCAGCAGCCGCGCTGCTTCGCGCACGGCCTCCTGCGGCGCGATACCGGAAGTCGCCGCCGGAAAGCGCTCGAGCGAGGGCATCGGCGGCGGCGTCGGCAAGGCTTCCTCCTGAAGCGCCGCGTCGAGGCAGACGTAGACGGGCGCCTGTGGCGATGTCATCGCGATCCGGTAGGCACGCACGATCGCTTCGAGCGCGGCGGTCACCGATCCTGGTTGGTCGTCCCACTTCGTATAGCCGCGCACCAGCGCGCCCAGATCGCGCGAGGTATGGATCCAGTCGACCCAGGGACGCCGCTGCACCGCGTCGATCGGGCCGACACCGCCCAGGAGCAGGATCGGGATCCGATCGCACCAGGCGTTGAAGATCGCCATTGTCGCGTGCATGAGCCCGACGTTCGCGTGCAGCGCGACCGCAAGCGGCCGGCCGGTGACGCGCGCATAGCCGTGCGCGAGCGCGACCGCATGCTCTTCGTGCACGCACAGCAGCAACTCGGGCCGCTTGTTGCCGAGATGATTGACCAGGCTGTCGTGCAGGCCGCGGAAGCTCGCGCCGGGGGTGAGCGCGATGTACGGAATGTCGAGCGCGCGCAGCAGCTCGGCGATCGCATCGCTGCCCCAGGCTGCGGTCGTCTGCACCTTTGGGATGTCGCGCGTCACGTCATTCATGATCGGGAGACTACTTGATCGCCTTGAGGTCGCCGCGCAAGAACCGCGTGTCGACGAGCTTGCTGTAGTCGACCTCGCCCGCGAACAGCGCGCCGAGGAATAACGTAACCCGGCGATGCATGATGTGCTCCTTCTACCGGACTTCGATTATCCGGGCATTCGTCAAGTCTCGCGCCGTCGAGACCTTCGATTTGACCGAAGCCTAGATCGGCATGGGTGGGTCCCGGGCTGGCCCACCGGAGCCCTCGCGCGGTGTAGGATTGTACGGCCAACCGGGGGGAGCCGACATGACCATTCCAAATGCCTCGCCGTCGCTCTACAACGAAGACCTCGCACCGGCAACCGAGCGCAAGTGGGGAGCGTTCAGCATCTTCAACGTCTGGACCTCCGACGTTCATAGCCTGTGGGGGTACTACCTTGCCGCGAGCCTGTTCCTGCTCTGTGGCAACTTCCTGAACTTCATCATCGCCATCGGCCTCGGGTCGCTGGTCATCTTCTTTCTCATGAACCTCGTGGGGTACGCAGGCGTCCGAACCGGGGTCCCGTATCCGGTGCTGGCGCGCTCTTCGTTCGGCATTTGGGGAGCGAACGTTCCCGCGCTGGTGCGCGCGATCGTGGCCTGCTTCTGGTACGGCGCACAAACGGCTGCCGCGTCGGGTGCCATCGTGGCGCTGCTTACACGCTCCGATGGAGTCATGGCGTTTCACCAGAGCACCCATTTCCTCGGCCATTCGGGGCTGGAGGTGATCTGCTTCGTGATCATCTGGGCGCTGCAGCTTCTGGTCATCCAGCGCGGCATGGAAACGGTGCGCAGGTTCCAGGACTGGGCCGGGCCCGCGGTCTGGGTCATGATGCTCATTCTCGCCATCTATCTTTTCGTGAAGGCCGGAAGCTTCTCCTTCGGCAGCGAGATTCCGCGGGACGTGCTGCTCGACAAGACCAAGGATGCGGGCATCCCGGGGGAACCCGGCTCCATCGCCTCGCTGGGGGCGGTCGCGGCGACTTGGATCACCTACTTCGCGGCGCTGTACCTCAATTTCTGCGACTTCTCCCGCTACGCGCGCGACGAAGCGGCCGTGCGAACGGGCAACATCTGGGGTTTGCCGGTCAACCTCATCCTGTTCACGCTCGTCGCCGGCGTGACCACCACCGCGGCCTTCACGGTGTACGGCGAAGTGCTCCTGCACCCGGATCAGATTTCGGCCAAGTTCGACAGCTGGTTCCTGGCGCTGCTGGCGGCGCTGACCTTCGCCGTCGCGACGCTCGGCATCAACGTCGTGGCCAACTTCGTTTCGCCCGCGTTCGACTTCGCGAACGTGTTCCCCAGGCAGATCACGTTCAAGCGGGGCGGCTATATCGCGGCGCTGATCGCGCTCGCGCTGTATCCATTTGCGCCGTGGGAGGGCGGCGCGGCCGCGTTCGTCGGCGGCATCGGCGCGACGATGGGGCCGATCTTCGGCGTGATGATGGTCGACTATTACCTGATCAGCAAAGGCGTGGTGAATGTCAACGCGCTCTATCAGGAAAACGGCCAATACCGGTACCAGAACGGTTGGCACGTGTCGGCCTTCGTCGCCGCGGGCATCGGCGCGCTGTTCTCGAGCATCCTGCCGAATTTCACGACCCTCCTACCGTCGTGGTGGGGCGTGTACGGCTGGTTCTTCGGGGTCGCCATCGGCGGGGGTGTCTACTACGTGTTGCGCTCCGCGTTTGCGGCGAAGGCTTGAGATCGGTGCGCACCACCCTGCCACCCACCGGCGTCCCCCGCGCCGAAATCTTCGCGCGGATGAAGGCGCTCTCCGCCGGCGACATCGACTGGCGGCGCGGCCGCGCGCCACTGTACGTGTTCAAGGCCAGCGACGAGATCGCCGCGCTCGGCCGCGACGCCTTCGTCGAGTTCTTCACCGAAAATGCGCTGGGGGGGAAGCGTGCGTTCTTCGGCTTGAAGCAGATGGAAGACGAGATCGTGGCGATGGGGCTGTCGCTCTTCCACGCGCCCGACGACGCGGCGGGTTTCTTCACCACCGGCGGCTCGGAGAGCATCATCGCCGCGGTCAAGGCATGCCGCGATTACGCGCGGGCGCAAACCGACCGCAAGGACCGCCGAGGCAACATCGTGCTGCCGTTTTCGGCGCATCCCGCGTTCACCAAGGCGGCGCGGCTGATGGACCTGGAGCTGCGGCGCGTTCCGGTCGCGGCGAACTATCGCGCCGACGCTGCGGCGATGGCACGCGCGATCGATGCCGACACGCTGCTTCTCGTCGGCTCGGCGCCGTGCTTTTCCTACGGCACGATCGACCCGATCGCCGATCTGGGCGCGCTGGCGCAGGAGCGCGGGCTATGGCTGCACGTTGACGCGTGCGTCGGCGGCTATCTCGCGCCGTTCGCGGCCAGGGCCGGTTACCCGATCCCCGCGTTCGACTTCGCGGTGCCCGGCGTGATGTCGCTGTCGGCCGATTTGCACAAGTTCGGCTTCTGTCCCAAGCCCGCGTCGACCGTGTTCTACCGCAGCGCCGATCGCGCCGCGTGCCAGCCCTTCGAGATGGACGATTGGCCCGGTGGCAAGTTCGCCACCGCGACGCTGGTCGGTACGCGTCCCGGCGGCGCGGTCGCCGGCGCGTGGGCGACGCTGCAGGCGATGGGCGAAGATAGCTACGTGAAGACCGCGCGGGAGATCATGGAGCTGGCCCGCGCGTACCGGCGCGGCATCGAGGCGATCGGGCTAAGCGTGATCGGCGATCCCGACCTGTCGATCCTATGCTTCACTTCGCGCGAGATCGACATGCTGCGCGTGGGCGAGGTGATGGCGACTAAGGGCTGGCTGCCGGGCCTGGTGCGCGAGCCGCGCGCGATGCACCTGATGCTCTCGATGCTGCACGCGCCGGCGAAGGACGATTACCTGCGCGACCTCGCGGCCGCGGTCGCGCAGGTGCGCGCCGAACGTGGTACAACTGCAAAAGTGGATGTGACGTACTAGGGATGATTCGACCGATCGAGGAGGATGCAATGACCAGGGAAATTTCTCGCCGCGACGCGCTCAAGCTCGCGTTCGACATGGGTGTGGCGACTTTCGCCGGCGGCGCGCTGCTGCGTTCGCGCAGCGTGCTTGCGCAGCAGGTGACTGCCGTGCTCGGCCACTTCGGCTCGGCCAATCCGCAGACGATGGGCAAGGCGAACGGCGCGTACGCCAAGGCCTTCGGTCCCAACGTTAAGACCGATTTCGTCACCGTGAGCGCCGGCAACCAGGTGGTCGCCGCGATCGCGGGCAACAGCATGGATATCTGCAACGTCGGCTCCTCTCCAATGGTCGTCGGCTTCGCGCAGGGGATCAAAATGTCGATGGTCTACGTCGAGAAGTACATCACCGACAGCGAATGCCTGGTGGTGCGCAAGGACGCCGGCATCAACACCCTGAAGGACCTCAAGGGCAAAAAGATCGGCATGCCGTTCAACACCTCGGTGCATTTCGCGATGCTCGCAGGACTCAAGACCGCGGGGCTTTCCGTCTCCGACGTCACCCTCATCAACCTCAAGGCCGACTCGATCCTCGCCACCTGGCAGCGCAAGGACATCGACGCGGCGTACATCTGGCATCCGATCCTCGGCGATTGCGTCGCCGACAACGGCAAGATCCTGCTCAAGACCGGCGACCTCGCGGCGAGCGGCACGCTGGTGTACGACGGTATCGTGGTGCGCAACGAGTTCAAGGAGAGGCATCCGGAGCTCGTCCTGGCGTACCTCAAGGAATACGACCGGCTCGCCACCATGTACGAGAAGGAGCCGCAGGAAGTGGTCAAGGTGCTCTCGCCTTACCTCCAGATGACGCCGGAGAAGACGATGGATTACATCACCACCTTCCATCCGGTGCCGGTGAAGGAGATGGCCAGCGAGAAGTGGATGGGGATGCCGGGCGCGAAGGACACGGGGGTGCTGCGGACGTTGCAATCGCAAGCCGAGTTCCTCAAGGCGGCCGATCAGCTCTCGACGATTCCACCGAGCTGGGTGCCGTTCGTCGATTCGACGTTCCTCGCCAAGATGGTCTAGCGCCCTTGGCGCTGCTGGTCGGCGGTTTGTTCTTCAGGTCGTCATTCCCGCGTAAGCGGGAATCCAGCGTCTTGCGCAAGAACGCCGCTGGATCCCCGCCTTCGCAGGGACGACGATCCCTGGCGCCGGTTGCCGAATGACCATTGAATCCATTGCGCTGGCGGCGCCCTCGCGGCGCGCGGCGGCGAAGCTCGTCGTTGACGGCGTGTCCAAGCGCTTCGGCGCGGGTGTGGACGCGGTCAAGGCGCTCGAACCGATCGATCTCGCGGTCGGCGCCGGCGAATTCGTCACCATCGTCGGCCCTTCGGGCTGCGGCAAGAGCACGCTGCTCAACATCGTCGCCGGCTTCGAGACGCCCACGACGGGTCGCGCGAGCCTCGACGGCAAGCTCATCGCCGCACCCGGGCCCGAGCGCGGCGTGGTCTTCCAGCAGGGCGCGCTCTTCACCTGGATGAGCGTGCAGGACAACGTCGCTTTCGGTCCGCGCGCGCTGGGCAAGTCCGTCGCCGAAGCGCGCGAGATCGCCGGCAAGTACATCGAACTCGTCGGTCTCACCGGATTCGCGCAGCGCTATCCCTACGAGCTTTCCGGCGGCATGCAGCAGCGCGTCGGCATCGCCCGCGCGCTCGCCAACGAGCCGGAGGTGCTGCTGATGGACGAGCCCTTCGCCGCGCTCGACCAGCAGACGCGCGAGCTGCTGCAGGAAGAGATCCGCACCATCTGGCGCCGGACGGAGAAGACGATCCTGTGGATCACGCACAGCATCGAGGAGGCGCTCTTTCTCGCCACACACGTCGTGGTGATGACCGCGCGTCCGGGCCGCATCAAAGCCGCGTTCGCGTGCGGCTTTTCGCGCGATGCCGATCCGCTGATCGCGACCACGGCGGCGTTCGCCGACGCCAAGCGCGCGATCGTCGGCCTGCTGCGCCAAGAATCGCTCGAAGCGCAGCGGCAGGAAGCAAAAGTAGGGTCAGACTCGACTTTCTTGCGATGACCGCCTCGAATACCCGACAGAAAGTCGAGTCTGACCCTACTTTTGACGCCGTCGAGACGCTGACCGAGGATCTGCCGCCCGCGCGCCGCACCGCTCGCCGCGACCGCTGGCTGGGCTTGGCGTCGTTCGCCGTGATGCTCGGAGTCTGGTTCGCGGTCACCGGCAGCGGGCTTTGGCCGCCGCTGGTGCAGCCCGCGTTCCTGCCGTCGCCGGTGACGGTCGCGAAGACCTTCGTCAAGCTCGCCAACTCCGGCTACCAGGGCCACACGTTGTTGCATCATTTCCTGATAAGCCTGATGCGCTTCGGCATCGCCTTCGTGATTTGCGTCTCCGTCGGCGTGCCGGTCGGCCTGCTCATGGGCATGCACAGCGGCGTGCGCGCCGCGCTCGACCCGCCGATCGAAACGACGCGGCCGATCCCGAAGCTCGCACTGCTGCCGCTGTTCATCATTTGGTTCGGCATCGGGGAACTCTCGAAGACAATCGTCATCATCACCGCGCTGTTTCCGCTGATCTCGATCTCGGCGATGCAGGCGGTGCGCTCGGTTTCGGTGCGCAAGATCCAGGCGGCGCAGTCGCTCGGCGCGAGCCGGGTGACGATCTTCTTGCGCGTGCTGCTGCCGGCGAGCCTCCCCGGCATCTTCACCGGCTTGCGCGTGTCGGTCGGGATCGGCGTGACCATGCTCGTCGGCGCCGAGATGGTGGCCACCAGCGATGGCATCGCCTGGATGGCGCTGACCGCGGCCGACTTCATCCAGACCGATATCGTGCTCGTGGGCGTGCTCATCATGGCCGCGCTCGGCTACGGACTGGACCAGATCTTCCGCGCGCTCGAGCGGCACATCGTGCACTGGGCGGGGCGGGAGTGAAGCGGCTTCGGGAGGACGGTACTCGGTCTGTTGCTGAGGAAAAAGAGGAAAAAGTAGGGTCAGACTCGACTTTCTGTCTTCGAGGCGGTCATTGCAAGAAAGTCGAGTCTGACCCTACTTTTGTTTTGAAGGTGGCGGTGCCACCTTTACGATGACCAAAAATGATGTCCAAACGTACTCGAACTGTTGTTGGATCGGTTCGTTCAGACGCATGCTGTAGGTTGCGTTGGACGAAAGCAATGTCACATCGCAACCGGCCCTGAATTCGCGTGCGGGCAGCAGGAGCGTCTTGATCGGCATGGTCGGACGCTTCTCGCTCGGCGGTAAGTAGAGCGCCGCAAAGCACCTCGAGGCACTGTCCGGCGCCCCGGCAATTGCCAAATCGCAATCGTAGTTGGCGACCATCTTGACAAAGCGAGGTTTGCGTCCGAGGTACTCCACGCCTATCTCGACGTGGTCGACCATGAGCCTCCTGAACCAGCGTACCACCGACACGATCCAGGGTGATGTCTCGCTGTCGCGAACGGCGATCAGCGAGCCCGGGATGACGAGATTCAGATTGTCGATCTGCGCGCGCATTCGACAACCCGAGTCGCTTCGGTCCTTGACCTGCCAGATTTGGGGAGTCGCGCCGAACGGGCCCGCGGTCGAAAACGACATCGCACCGGTGTCGCTGTCGGTGGCGAAGAATGGCGAAAAGGTAGGCCCGCCGAGAGGTGAGATGGTGTTCTCGTTTCCCAATGCAGCGGCGGACGAAGCTCCGTCGTTCTGCTTGTGCCCGTTCTTCCACAACTCGGCGATGATGTAGGGAAATCCCGCGATGGCTTGGACCGCCAGGGCAACGGGCTTTCGCTCCGCGCGGCGCTCGATATTGACTGGGTTCGGGGCAAAGAGAATCGAGAGCTTGTTCAGCAATGCGAGTTGCCCGGCGCGCACCGCAGGCATCGCCTGGTGCGGAAACGTGGCCCCATCCCGCAACGAAGCTACTTCCTGGTCGATCATCGCGCTCAGGGGCGACGAATCAAAGTAAAGGAGCTTGCCCCCCGCCGCCGGGGCCCGTGTTAGCCCATCCGAGCCGCCTGTGTCGACCACGAATCCATTCGGCTCAAAGTTGACTCTACCGTTGACTTGAGTCAATCGCAGGCCCGGCCCACTGCACCAGCGCGCAAACCAGCGGTGCGCCCACAGTGCTTCGCGAGGGGAGAACTGGCCGCCGTTCATGGCCTCCAGCAGCAGAATCTGGAGATACTGCTGCTCCAACTTCCCCATCGTCCGGCGCTTGCCATCAGTTTCGCTAATCGCATCGGGGCGATTCAGCAAACCTCGTTCACGTGCAAGTCGATACATCTCGTGCAGCTGTCTCCATTGTTCGGAGCTGCGCTTCTTGTATCGGAGGAAGCGCAGCAGGAATTCGACCTTTCTATGATCGAACAGTTGAACCGAGACCGAAGGCTCATGCTCGGTCCAGTTGTCGTCGGCCGTCTCCCGAATGTGGTGCAGAAAATATTCATAGGCCTGGAAAAGCGACCGGCTAAGCCGCATCGCGGAATGCCAGGCCTTCCATTCGAACGGACGTACCTGCCGGTCGCCTTCAACGTATTGGGCCAGTAACAGCTGGCTCACCGGCTGCGCCTGCCGCTCTAGCGCAAAAAGTGCCTCGAGTCGGACGATTTCTGGTTGGCCATCTCGAATGAGCCAAGCGATCGCCTCGCAAACCGCGTTCTGCGTCTCGATAGGGTCGGATTGCGGTATGGAAGGGAGAAGGCCCTCGCCCATCCCCTTGATCGGGCGATCGGGGCCCTCTCTTCCAACCGGCGACAATGCTGCAGACAAGCGCACGCTCGAAATCCTCAAGGACAGCTCCAGCCTATGACTGGATTTAGCACAAATTATGCCAATCGTTTCTGGACCTAATGGGAATCTCATGACTGACGCAGGACTTGCTTGATCGTCAAGCGCGAGTTCGTCGATAGGATGCTGGTGGCGTGAGGTGATCGCGCGCCTTTCCGTGGCGCATACGTTGTAGGCAACGGCCTGTCCACTGCGTCGGTTTTTCGCGCCGCTGCTCAAGGGCGACGCCGTGCACCTGCGCGAGCGCCTGTCTTCGTTCCGCATCCACCCGGGCCAGCGCCAGCACGATCCGGCCAAGGCGCGGCGCAACGCGGAGAGCATCCGCGGCCTGCAAGCGGTGTGGCTTGAACTCGGCTTGCACGAGAGGCTCGCGCCGGACATGCTGCTGACCCGGCCATTCGCGCCGTCGGACGCTGCGGGCTGGCAGTTGCAGCCGTCGCTCGGCTTCGCCGCGCGTCGCGTCGTTGCGGTTTGATCCGAGCGGGGCGGCGATCGCTCGCCGCCCCGGGTGCTGACGCTTATCCGCCGATGTGGACTTGGTACTGCGCACCGTTCGACAGGCTGCAGGTACCCGTGCCCTGGTACGGTGTGGTCATGCGATAGTCGCAGCTCATGTACGTGCCGCGTTGGCCGTAAGCGTTCGCTATGCCGCGGCGGTCGTCGCCCGGCACGCGCGTCGCCTCGCCGGAGAGAATTTCGCCCCGGTAGTTGAGTTGGAACATCCCCTTGCCGGTCATCATGTTCGTGACCGTTCCGGACAGCATGCCGGTTTCCGTCGCAACCTCGTTCGACGGATACAAGCGCGCCTGCAGTGCGGCCGGCACTGCCGGTCCGGCCGGTGCCGCGTTGCGGCCCGGGACCGGCGCGAGATAGTTCGGGCCGGGTCCTTGCACGGTGGGAACGGGAACTGCAACCGCCGGGTACGCAGGTCCGGCCAGCGGATAGATCGGAGTGCCGTCGGACGCGACAGGAACGAGTACGCAACCACTGAGGCCGACGGCGGCCAGTGCACCGGCAACCAAGACATGCCTCGAAGTGCTGGACATTGATGGTGCTCCTGAGTACGGGCACAAGCCCGCGTGCACACCATCCGCCCGGGCGCGTACGCCGTCCAGCAGAAACCGAAAAGTGTCGCGGCGCGATACCGCGAGGTGCAGCGGAGGCTACTTGCTGGGTCGTTTCGGCTTCGCTGCGCCCGGTTGCGGGTGGACCTCGACAGCTGCCGGCGCGGGCTGCGCGCGCCGCAGGGTGCGGAACAGCTTCGGCTCCCACGGGCGGGTCGCCAGCAGGACGCTGGTGCCGTGGCGCTGCCCGATCGCGAGCCCCAGATCGTCGCGGTGCATCTCCGCGAAATCCGCGGCGAGCTTGCGCATGCGCGCGATCAGCTCCGCGGTGGATTTGGTCGACAGCATCCCGTTGAGGAACAGGAACAGCTCGCCCGGGCGATCGAAGCTGCTCCCCAAGTACTCCGCCTCGACCCGCGAGCGGAAATAGCGCTGGAAAGGACCATCGGGCAGCCAGGTCAGTGTGCGCCCGATCAACGGCCGGATGCGGTTGTCGGGCATGAGGTCGATGATGCGCAGCTTGTCGAGGTGCGCGAGATAGCCGATGCACTCGACGCGGGAGATGTCGTATATGGCGACAATCTGCTCGAGCGTCCAGTTGCCCACGGCGCAGAGCGCCACCAGGAAGAGCTTCGGGTCGGAGATGATCTCCTGCTCCTGCTCGACGGTGAGATGGGTCGCGCTCGCCTGCTCGTCGGAGAGTGCGCGCGCCAGCGCGGCGAAGTCGAGGTCGACAACCCGGCACACGTCTTCCAGCCGCTGCAAGGTGAAGTCGTGGCGCGAGAACATGCGCTTGACGCTCGCCTCGCTGAGTCCAAGCCGTTCCGCCACCTTGGCGTAGGTGATGCCGTGCGCCCTGAGGTGACGCTTGAGCAGCTCGATCAGCGTTGCGGCGCCCATGGTTCTCTACGTCGGGACGCGGGCCTGGCGCAGACCCGCCGGGATGATCCACCGCTCGCCGAGGCGAAACCCGCCTTCGATCAGCAATGCGAGAGCTGCCGCCGGCAGCGCGCCGGCGAGCAACATTCCGTGGTCGTTGAGAGCGAGCCCGGTGACGATGCGCTCGCCGTAACCGCCGGCACCGATGAACGCCGCGATCGTCGCAGTGCCGACGTTGATCACCGCCGAGGTCTTGATGCCGGCGAGGATCGTCGGCGCGGCGAGCGGCAGCTCGATCTTCGACAGGATCGTGCCGGCCCGCATCCCCAGCGACTGCGCGGCTTGTTTCATGCCGCGCGAGATCTGCGCGAGCCCGGCGTGCGTGTTGCGCACGATCGGCAGCAGCGCGTAGGCGCTGAGCGCGATCAACGCCGGCACCGCGCCGATGCGTCCGGTCAACGGGATCAGCACCGCGAGGAGCGCCAGCGAGGGGATCGTCTGGATCACGCCGGTCGCGCCCAGGATCACCGCTTCGGTCGCCGGACGCTTGGCGGCGAGGATGCCGAGCGGGATGCCGATGACGATGCTGACCGCGAGCGAGACGAACACCAGCCCGAGATGCGTGAACGTGAGGTGCGCGAAATCCGGGCCGAAGAGCTTGGTCCAGAAGTCAGTCGCAGTCGCCGCCTTCGCGGGTTGCGCCGCGCCCGGCCGCAGCGCCAGAAAATCCACCGCCACTGCCGCGAAATCCTTGCCCTCCAGTTCCGCGGCAGCGTTCATCTTCCGCATCACCGCGTCGTCGATCGTGCCCGCGAGCCTCTCGAGCGCGGCCCAGGTCTTCGGCAGCCGCTGCGGCAGATCGGCGCGATAGAGCAGCACTGCGTCGTAGCGCGGGAAGTAGTTGCGATCGTCGGCGAGCACGGTCAGCCCGTACTTGTCGATCTTGGCGTCGGTCGAATAGATGTCGATCGCGTCGACCTGCTTTTGCGCGATCGCCTCGTAGGCGAGGCCGTGATCGAGGCCCTGCGGCGTCGCGAAGGGCAGCTCGTAGGCGCGCTTGAGTCCCGGCCAGCCGTCGGCGCGGCCGATGAATTCCTGCGATAGCCCGAGCTTTAATTCCGGATGCGCCTTGAGGTCGGAGAGCCTGGCGATGTTCTTCGCGCGCGCCTCGTCGCCGCGCAGCGCGATGGCATAGGTGTTGTTGAAGCCGAGCGGGACGCCAACTGCTAGCCCCATCGCCGAGAGCTTCGCATTCAGCTCCGGCAGCGGCGGTACGGCGTCGAGCTTCAGAATCTCCTTGGCGATGGTTCCCGTGTACTCGGGATAGACGTCGATCGACGCGGTGGTGAGCGCGTTCAACACGATCGCGGTGTTGCCGAGCCCCTGGCTGTGCGCCGCCGTCGCCTCGCCGGCGCTCGCCGCCGTCTGCTTGATGATCTCGCCCAGGATGTACGACTCGGTGAAGCGCTTGGAGCCGACGTGTAGCTCGGGCGCAGCCGCCGCCGCGGTGCAGGCCAAAGCGATAACTGCGCCCGACAGCAGAATCGGCAGAGCCTTGGTCGGCATGTGTCCCCCCATCCACGCGGCAAGCTCGTGCGCCAATGTACACTACGCGCGCCCTCTCCGGATCATCCGTACGCGTGTCCGCCTACCCCCACCTTCTCGCGCCGCTGAACCTCGGCTTCACGACGCTCGCCAACCGCGTGCTCATGGGCTCGATGCACACGGGCCTCGAGGAGGCGTCGAACGGGTTCGAGAAGCTCGCGGCGTTCTACGGGGCGCGCGCGAAGGGCGGCGTAGGCCTGATCGTCACCGGCGGCATCGCGCCCAACTTCACCGGCAGGCTCGAGCCGCGCGCATCGCAGCTCTCGTTTCCGTGGCAAGTCGGCAAACATCGCCTGGTCACCGACGCGGTGCACGCCAACGGCAGCAGGATCGCGCTGCAGATCCTGCACGCCGGGCGCTACTCGTATCATCCGCTGTCGGTCGCGCCCTCCCGGGTCAAGTCGCCGATCACGCCGTTTCGCCCGCGCGCGCTGACG
>JBGPYP010000183.1:0-5397 GCA_041493285.1 Casimicrobiaceae bacterium | reverse complement strand
CGACGGGCCGGGGATCTCCATCAAACTCTCCGCGCTGCACCCGCGCTACACCCATCTGCAACGCGATCGCATGCTCGCCGAGCTGCTGCCCAGGCTCGGAGAACTCGCCTACCTCGCGCGCCGGCGGGACATCGGGCTCAACATCGACGCCGAAGAAGCCGACCGGCTCGACCTCTCGCTCCACCTCTTCGAGAGGCTCGCGGGCGATCCCCGGCTCGCCGGGTGGAACGGGCTCGGCTTCGTCGTGCAGGCGTATCAGAAGCGCGCGCGCGCAGTCATCGACTGGCTGGTCGATCTCGGTCGGCGCCACCGGCGCAGGTTCATGGTCCGCCTGGTCAAGGGCGCGTATTGGGACAGCGAGATCAAGCGCGCGCAGGTCGACGGGCTCGCCGATTACCCCGTGTTCACCCGCAAGGTGCACACCGACGTGGCGTATCTCGCCTGTGCCCGCGCGATGCTCGCGGAGCCCGACGCGATTTATCCGCAGTTCGCGAGCCACAACGCGTTCACGATCGCCGCGATCCACACGCTGGCGGGGCCGGCCGACTACGAGTTCCAGTGTCTGCACGGCATGGGCGAAAGCGTCTACGACCAGGTCGTCGGGCCGGATAAGCTCAACCGCGCCTGCCGCGTCTACGCGCCCGTCGGGTCGCACGAGACGCTGCTCGCGTACCTCGTACGCCGCCTGCTCGAAAACGGCGCCAATACGTCGTTCGTCAATCGCATCGTCGATCCAACGGTCGACATCGCGGAGCTCGTCGCCGACCCGGTCGCGCTGGCGCGCATCACGGGCGGCACGCCGCATCCGCGCATTCCGTTGCCGGCCATGCTCTATCCGGAGCGGAAGAACTCGCGCGGCATCGATTTCTCCGACGACTCTGCGCTCTTGACGCTCGAGCATGACCTTCGGACCGCTCCGCCGCGCTGGGACGCGGCTCCGTTGCTCGGCGGGCCGTTGACCGACGATCCGCGCGAGCGTGTGGCGATCGCCAACCCTGCCGACCGCAGCGAGATCGTCGGCAGCGTCGCCGAGGCATCGCTCGCGGAGGTCGCGCGCGCGGTCGGGATCGCCTCCGCTGCCGGCATGGCCTGGGCGCGCGCTCCCGTCGCCGAGCGCGCGGCCTGCCTGGAGCGCGCAGCCGATTTCATCGAGCAAGAGCGTGGTCCGTTGCTTGCGCTGGCGGTGCGCGAAGCCGGCAAGACGCTACCGAATGCTCACGGGGAGATCCGCGAAGCGGCCGACTTCTGCCGCTACTATGCACACCAGGCACGACGTGAGCTCTCGGGCGTCACGCCGCGCGGGCCGCTGGTGTGCATCGCTCCCTGGAACTTTCCGCTGGCGATCTTCGTTGGCCAGGTTGCCGCAGCATTGGCCGCGGGCAACCCGGTGCTCGCCAAACCCGCCGAGCAGACGCCGCTCATCGCGGCAGCCGTCGTCGCGCTGCTGCATCGTGCCGGCGTGCCCATTGCAGCGCTGCAGCTCCTACCAGGCCGCGGCGAGAGCGTGGGCGCGGCGCTGGTCGCCGATCCGCGCATCGCCGGCGTGCTCTTCACCGGCTCGACCGCGGTCGCACGCGCGATCAACCGAGCGCTCGCGCGGCGCGCCGACGATCCGGTGCTGATCGCCGAGACCGGCGGCCAGAATGCGATGATCGTCGACAGCTCGGCGTTGCCGGAGCAGGTCGTCACCGATGTCATCAGCTCCGCGTTCGACAGCGCCGGCCAGCGTTGCTCCGCACTGCGCGTGCTCTGCCTCCAGAGCGACATCGCCGAGCGCGTGCTTGCCATGCTCAAGGGCGCGATGACCGAACTCGCGATCGGCGACCCGCGTCGGCTCGATACCGACGTCGGCCCGGTCATCGACGCCGAGGCGCACGCCGCGCTCAGCCGCCATGTCGCACGCATGCGCGACGCCGGCGCGCTGGTATTCCAGCTGCCGCTTCCCGCGGCTTGCGCACACGGCATGTTCTTTCCGCCGACGCTGATCGAAATCGAGCGTATCGAACAGCTCGCCGGCGAAGTGTTCGGGCCGGTCCTGCACGTACTGCGCTTTCGCGAAGGAGAGCTCGCGTCGGTGATCGCGTCGATCAACGCGACCGGTTACGGACTGACGCACGGGATCCAGACCCGGATCGACGAGACCGTCGAGGCCGTGTGCGAGCGGATCCGCGCCGGCAATGTCTACGTCAATCGGAACATGATCGGCGCGGTCGTCGGCGTGCAGCCCTTCGGCGGCGACGGATTGTCCGGCACCGGGCCCAAGGCCGGTGGGCCGCACTACCTGCGGCGCCTCGTGCGTGAGGCGGCGTCTTTGCTGCCGCCCGTCTCCACCGCGCCAGTCTCGCTTGTGGGCCCGACTGGCGAATCGAACACGC
The DNA here is from genome assembly GCA_041493285.1 of Casimicrobiaceae bacterium. Taxonomy (GTDB): domain Bacteria; phylum Pseudomonadota; class Gammaproteobacteria; order Burkholderiales; family Casimicrobiaceae; genus PALSA-1003. The sequence continues at coordinate 3,022 of JBGPYP010000183.1, read as the reverse complement.
TGTCGCTGCACCCGCGCGGCCGCGTCGCCTGCATCGCCGACGACGAGGAGGCGCTGCGAGTGCAGGTCCGCCTCGCGGCCGCGACCGGCAACGTCGCGCTGCTGGCGCGATCCGATCCAGCGGAACGCATCGCGGCGCAAGCCGGAGGCCGCTGCGAAATCGTGACCGATGCGCTCACGTCAGCGCCCGATGTGATCCTGTTCGCCGGCAGCGACGAACGCGCGCTCGAGCTCAGGCAGATGCTTGCGGACCGCGAGGGCCCGATTGTGCCGCTGCTTCGCGTCGATGCGAATCGCCCGGGTGACCCGCTGCGCCTGGTGTGCGAGCGCACTTTGACGATCAATACGACGGCCTCCGGCGGCAACGCATCGCTTTTGTCGCTCTCCGAGGACGGCCGATGATCGCTGCGTGAACGCGCCGAATACGATGCAATTCCTCGACGCGGAAGCGATCCGCGCGCGCCTGCCATGGCCGGTCATGCTCGCCGCGCTCGACGAGGCTCTGCGCGCCGACGTGCACGCGCCGCTCCGCGCGAGCCACCGCATCGAGGTTCCGGGTAAACCGCCGGCGACGCTGCTGATGATGCCCGCCTGGCGCAGCGGCCGTTCGATCGGCGTCAAGCTGGTGACCGTGTTTCCAGGCAATGCGGATGCCGGCAGGCGATCGGTCTCCGCCCTTTACGCGCTCTTCGACGCGCACGACGGCGTACTGGTCGCTCTCCTGGACGGCGAAGAGCTGACTGCGCGCCGCACGGCAGGCGCGTCGGCCTACGCCGCGGCGCGGCTCGCCCGGCGCGACGCGCGAGCGCTTCTCGTCGTCGGCGCGGGCCGGATCGGCCGGGTGCTGGTCGACGCGCACTGCTCGATCCGCCCTCGCGAACGCGGCAGCGTCTGGAGCCGCACCGCCGCACATGCGGAGGCGACTGCCGCGGCGTGCGTCCGGGCCGGCATCCCGGCGCAGCCGTGCACCGATCTCGAAGCCGCCGTCGCGACTGCCGACATGATTTCCTGTGCCACGCTGTCCACCGCGCCGCTGGTGCTGGGCCGGTGGCTCAAGCCCGGCGTACATCTCGACCTCGTCGGCGCATTCAGGAAGGACATGCGGGAGACCGACGCGGAGGCGCTGCTGCGCGCCGACGTCATTGCGGTCGACGACCGCACCGCGGCGCTCGCCGAGGGAGGCGATATCGTGCAAGCGATTGCCAGCGGCGCGATCGACGCGCGAGCTATCGCCGCCGAGTTGCGCGACTTCGCACGTGGCGCGCATCCGGGCCGAACGCGCGAAGATCAAATCACCGTGTTCAAGTCTGTCGGCTTCGCGCTCGAGGACCTGGCGGCCGCGGAGGCCGCCATTCGCGGTGGCGCGGAACGACCGGCTTGAAGGAGCCCGCGATGAAGAAACTCGACGCCATCGACCTCAAGATTCTCGACGAACTGCAGCGCGACGGCCGCCTGTCCAACGTCGGGCTGGCGAAAACCGTGGGCCTTAGCCCGACGCCCTGTGCGGAACGCGTTCGGGCACTCGAAGCCTCCGGCATCATCGCCGGCTACTCTGCCCGGCTCGACGCCGAGCGGCTCGATCTGGGCCTCCTCGTGTTCATCGAGATTGCCATCGATCGCACTTCGCAGGACGCGTTCGATCAGTTCGCAAGCGCGATGCTGCGCATCCCGCAGGTGCAGGAATGCCACATGGTCGCCGGCGGCTTCGACTACCTACTCAAGGTGCGGGTGCCGGACATGGCGGCGTATCGCGCATTTCTGGGCGAGGTGCTCTCAAAGGTGTCGGGCATCCGCGAGACTCACACTTACGCCGTGATGGAGCGCGTGAAGGAATCGCCCGGCGTCGATCTGTCGCACTTGAATGTCGCGGCGCCGAAGAGTTGAGCGCGGGCTCGCGCCGCGGCCTCCTTGGCCGCTCAGCGCCGCATCTTCGCCGCGTGTCGGCCGCCGCGGCCACTCGCGGACGCTCGACCCCCACTCATTGCTCGGGCCCACGGCCTCCTTGACCCGCTGACCCAATGTGAAGTGATGCGTATCGGCCGCAGCGTCGACTCGCCTCGCGCGATCCCCAGCGCTCCGCGCGTGGGGCGGCCGGCGAGGCGGAGCGAGGCTCCACGAGCGCATGCGAGTGGAGGCGACCCGAGCCGGGCGCGTGGGCCGACACCTCGACGCGATGAATCCGCTCGGCCGTGCTGGAGGCCCCTCGCTGCGGGCTCGCCCCGCTACTCGATGGCGCTCGTCGACTTCGCCCGCTCGCGCAGCACGAATTTTTGGATTTTACCGGTCGAGGTCTTGGGCAGCTCGCCGAAGATGACCCTTTTCGGCGCCTTGAAGCGCGCGAGGTACCGGCGGCAGTGCTCGATCAACTCCGCTTCGGTCACCGTCGCGTCCGATTTCACCTCGACGAACGCGCACGGCGTTTCGCCCCACTTGGGATCCGGCTGCGCGACGACCGCCGCCGCGAGCACCGCCGGGTGGCGGTAGAGCGTGTCTTCGACTTCGAGCGAGCTGATGTTCTCGCCGCCCGAGATGATGACGTCCTTGGAGCGGTCCTTGATCTTGACATAGCCGTCGGCCTGCATCACCGCGAGGTCGCCCGAATGGAACCAGCCGCCGGCGAAAGCCTCCGCGGTCGCTTTCGGATTCTTGAGATACCCCTTCATCGTGATGTTGCCCTGGAACATGATCTCGCCCATCGTCTCGCCGTCCCACGGCACCGGCGTCATCGTCCCCGGGTCCATCACGGTCATGCCTTCCTCGCAGGTGTAGCGCACGCCCTGCCTGCCGTTGCGGTCGGTGCGCGCGCCGATGTCGAGCGCGTCCCACGCGGCGTGCTTGGCGCACACCGCAGCCGGGCCATAGGTTTCCGTAAGGCCGTAGACATGAGTGATGTCGAAGCCCATCCGCTGCATGCCCTCGATCACCGACGCCGGCGGCGCGGCGGCGGCGACGAAACAGCTCACCTTGTGCGCAATCCCTTTTTTCCACTCGTCGGGGGCGTTGATGAGCATCGCGTGCACGAT
>JBGPYP010000219.1:0-4547 GCA_041493285.1 Casimicrobiaceae bacterium | reverse complement strand
ATCGGCCGCCTGGTGCTGAAGCGACCGCTGCTGCGTCCGTGCACGCCCTACGGCTGCATGACCCTGCTACGCGACACCGGCGAGGACCTCGTCGGCAAACACGCCGTCGTCATAGGGCAGTCGAACATCGTCGGGCGGCCGATGGCGCTGGAACTGCTGATGGCGCGCTGCACGGTCACCATCTGCCACTCGGCGACGCGCGACCTGCCGGGCATCGTGCGCGGCTCCGACATCCTGGTCGCCGCGATCGGCAAGGCGCGGTTCGTGCAGGGCGACTGGATCAAGCCGGGCGCGATCGTCATCGACGTCGGCATGAATCGCGACGCCGAAGGCAAGCTCTGCGGCGACGTCGATTTCGCCGCCGCGAAGGAGCGCGCGGGCTGGATCACGCCGGTGCCCGGCGGGGTCGGGCCGATGACGATCGCGACGTTGCTCGCGAATACGCTGCGGGCGGCGGAATTGAAGGAAATGACGTGAGCACCCCCGTTCATCCTCAGTTCGCGCGCCCGAATTCGAGCTGCGCACATGGTGTCGGCGGCGCGGTACAATTTCTCCGCGCGTTGCCCGTTTCCACACTTGCCGTCCAGCCGTTTCGCGCCTTCGAGGAGACAACACATGAACACACGCAAGCGATCCACGCCCAGCGTCTGCGCGGGCATCATACTGACCTTCGGGCTCGTCGCTTCGCTGCCGGCGTCGGCGCAGGGCAAGGATGACCTCTGGGAAGTTTCGACCAAAATGGAGATGCCCGGCATGCCGATGGCGATGCCGGCGCAGACGAACCGCGTCTGCATTGGCAAGAATCGGAAGGACGAGGAATTTGTTCCCAAGCAGGGCGACTGCCGCATGGTCGAGAGCAAGCGCGTGGGCAACAAGTTCACCTACAAGATGGATTGCGCCGGCAACGCTCCTACGACCGTGGATGGCGCGATTACGTTCGGCAACAACGTCTACGACGGCCAGATGCGCATAACGATGAAACAGAGCAAGGACACGATGGACATGACGTTAACGGGCAAACGCGTAGGCGACTGCGTTGCCGCGACAAGGTAGCGGCCCTCCGAATGGGAAAGGGCACGCGCGGTCCGCTTGGCTCTACGCTTCAACGCTCACGAAACCCGGCCTCGCGCTGATGCCTGACACCCAGGACGAGTACCGCATCTGTCGCGGCGTCGTACTGATACAAGGCGACGTAGCCGGTCCGCCCGCGCGAGATCAGCAGTTCGCGCAAGCCGTACTCTACCGGACGTCCGAGCAGCGGATGCAACTTGAGCGCCTGGAGACCGCTGACGATGATGGGCGCGGTCGCCGCCGCCGATTCGGGCGACTGCTCGAGCAGGAAATCGGTCAGCCGATCGAGGTCGTCCAGCGCGCGGGGCGCGAAGACGAGCCGCGGCACGCTAGAGCCTTCGCCTGCGCGGTCGCGCGGGCTTCGATCCTTCGAGGCGCGCCTTAAGGTAGCTCAGGACCTCGTCGCCGTCATAGACCAATCCGTACTGCGCGACTTCCTCGCGGGCGGCCAGCGCATCCCCGAGGAACTCGCGTCGTCGCTCGGACAGGGCGGTCTGCAGCTCGATGGCTTCGACCATGAATGCATGCGGCGTCTTGCCCGCGACCTTGGCGGCATGTGCAACGCGCGACTTCAGCTTCTCCGGCAGCTTGAGGGTGGTGGAGACTGGCATCAGAATTTGGGTGGGTGCTGGTGTTACAAAGGTAACACTCTCAGCCCTAGCCGTCAAATCGATCCGAACCCATTACACTCCCCGCAAATGCCACGCCTTCGGTCGCGTGAAGGTCTGGATGCCGTACGTGGATAGCGTCAAGCCGATCCCCGAGTGCCCGACGCCCGACCACGGCAGACGCGGGCTGACGCGGTCGCAGCAATTCCAATAAGCGGACCCCGCGCGCACTTGGGCGAGGATGCGCCGGGCGCGCTTCTCGTCGGGTGTGTAGACGCCGGCGGTGAGCCCGTAGGGGGTATCGTTCATCAGTGCGACTGCCTCGGCGTCGCTCGCGACCTTCTGGATGCCGATGATCGGCCCGAAGCTCTCGTCCTTCATCAATGCCATCCGGTGATCGACGCCGACGAACACCGTCGGCTCGAACCAGTTGCCCTTGCGCTTGATGACGTTGCCGCCGGTGAGGAGTTTCGCGCCTTTGCGTTTGGCGTCCGCCACCTGCCGCTGGAGCACCTCGAGCTGCGGCCGGCGCGTGATCGCACCGATGTAGGTCGTCTCGTCCATCGGGTCGCCGATCTTGTAGCCCTTGACCTCGGCGACGAAGGCGGCGACGAACGCGTCGTGGACGCGCGCGTCGACGTAGATGCGCTCGACCGAGCAGCACGATTGTCCCGTGTTGTAGAACGCTCCGTCGGCGATGCTCGCGGCCGCGGCCTTGACGTCGACGTCCTCGCACACGTAGACGGGGTCCTTGCCGCCCAGTTCGAGCTGGACCTTGATCATCTTGCGTCCTGCCGTGGCACCGATCTTCGCGCCAGTGGCGTAGGAGCCGGTGAAGAACACACCGTCGACCGGTTGCCGCAGCAGCGCAGCGCCGGTCTTGCCGCCGCCGACGACCGCGATGAACGCGTCCGCGGGGACGCCCGCGGCGTGCAGCATTTCGGCGATGTGCCCTCCGGTCAGCGTCGCGAACTCGGACGGCTTGTACAGGACCGCGTTGCCGGCAAGCAGCGCCGGCACGAACACGTTGCTGCCGACGAAGTACGGGTAGTTCCACGCCGAGATGTTGGCGATCACGCCCAGCGGCTCGTGCGAGATGCGCTCCTCTAGCTTTTCCTTGTCGTCGGCGTAGACCTTCTCGTCCCGCAGCACGCGCACCGCCTCGGCGATGAAGAAATCGATGCGCTTGAGCAGGCCGTTCAATTCGTTGCGCGACTGCACGATCGGCTTGCCGACTTCTGAGGTCAGCGTTCGCGCCAGCGTCTCGTGCCGGGCCGTGATGCAATCGCGGAAGGCGCGGATCGCCTCGACGCGCTTCCTGATCGGCGTCGCAGCCCATGGGGGTTGCGCGGCCCGGGCGCGCTCGTACTTCCGGCGCACGGCGAACGCGCCGTCTTCGGGGATGTCGGCGATCGCGGCGCCGGTGGCGGGGTTGAAGATTTTCATGCGGGCAGGATCAACGGCCGGCGTGGGCGAGAAAGTCGTCGAGAATCGGCGTGTCGTCGATGAAGGACGGATCCTTGCGATCGTGGAACTCCGGATGCCACTGCACGGCAAACACGTACGAGGGGCCCGTCCAGCGGAGCGCTTCGACGACGCGATCCGGTTCCGACCAGGCTTCGACGACGAGCTCGCGCCCGAGGGCCCGGACCGCCTGATGGTGCACCGAATTGGTCTTGGTCAGCGCCAACCCCGGGTAGAGCCGGGCGAGCCCGGAGTCCGGGACGATCGCCGTGGCGTGGCTGTTCTGGTCGTAGATCTCCCAGTTGCGATGGTTGAGCGCGCCGGGAAACTGGAGGGCGATGTCCTGGTAGAGCGTGCCGCCCTGCGCGACGTTGATCACCTGTGCGCCGCGGCAGACACCAAGCACCGGCTTGCCCGCGGCGACGAACGCGCGCAGGAGCGCGATCTCGTAGTCGTCGCGGATCTTGTCCCCGGCCCATTCGGGCTTGAGCGGCTTCTCGCCGTAGCTCTCGGGGCTCACGTCCGAGCCGCCCATGAGAACGAGGCCGTCCAGCTCGCGCGCATAGTCGCCGACGCTCACCTTGCTTCCGGGGCGGCGCGAATCGCCTTCGGGCGAGGGAATCATCAGCGCCATCGCGTCCTTCTGCATCACCCAGTGCGCCATCTCCTGCTCGACGTATTGCAAGGTCTTGCCCTTGAACACCGTGCGCTGCGGGTCGGCGTGAAAGAAGCACGCGGAGATACCGATTTTCAGCATGGCTCAGATCGCATCGGCGAAGATCCGCTCGAAATCCTCCCGCGTGCACGGTCGTGGGTTGGTCTGGTGGCAGGTATCGTTGATCGCGACCTCGACCAACGCGGGGATGTCCGCCCGCGTCACCGGCCGCTTCGCCTGGTAAGCGGAAAGCGTGGCGGGAATCGCGAGATCGCGCTTGAGGGCGGAGAGCCAGGCGATGAACGCCGCCGCGCTCGCCTCGGCGGTGGGCTTCGCGACGCCGGCGACGTGCGCGAGCTCGGCCATCTTGCCGGTCGCGACGGACAGATTGAAGCGCATCACGTGGTCGATCATGATCCCGTTGGCGAGCCCGTGGTGCAGGTCGGCGACGGTGGAAAGCGCGTGCGCGCACGAATGCACCGCGCCCAGGTCCTTCTGGAACGCGATCGCCCCCATCATCGACGCCATGAGCATGTCCGAGCGCGCCTGCAGGTTGTGCGGCTCGCGCACCACCGTGCGCAGCGTTTTCGCGGCGATGCGCGTGCCTTCGAGCGCGATGCCGTCGCAGAGCGGGTGGTACGCGGGCGAAAGATACGACTCGACGTTGTGCGTCAGCGCGTCCATGCCGGTCGCTGCAGTGATGTGAGGCGGCAGGTCGAGCGTCAGCTCGGGGTCGGCGAACACCGCCT
>JBGPYP010000160.1:0-5969 GCA_041493285.1 Casimicrobiaceae bacterium | reverse complement strand
GTGGACCACCGACAGCCGGTACGAGTAGATCGGGCGGCCCGCCTGCTTGGGAACGAAGTAGTACATGATCCCGAGGAATCCCGCGGTCAGGAAGAAGCCGACCGCGTTGTGGCCGTACCACCACTGCACCATCGCGTCCTGTACCCCGGCGTAGGCTGAATACGACTTCATCGGCCAGAACGTGACCGGCACCTCGGCGCTGTTGACGATGTGCAGAATCGCGACCGTCAGGATGAACGCGCCGTAGAACCAGTTGGCGACGTAGATATGGGGCGTCTTACGCAAGAAGATCGTGCCGAAAAAAACGATCGCGTACGCCACCCAGACGATGGCGATGAGCAGGTCGATCGGCCACTCGAGCTCGGCGTATTCCTTGCCGCTGGTGTAGCCGAGCGGAAGCGTGATTGCCGCGAGCACGATCACCGCCGTCCAGCCCCAGAAGGTGAACGACGCCAGCGGCGTGCAGAACAGGCGCACCTGGCAGGTTCGCTGCACCACGTAATACGAGGTCGCGAACAGCGCCGAGCCGCCGAAGGCGAAGATCACCGCATTGGTGTGCAGCGGCCGCAGACGCCCGTACGAAAGCCACGGCACACCCGAGATCAGATCCGGCCACAACAGTTGCGCCGCGATGATCACGCCGACCAGCATCCCGACGATGCCCCAGACGACTGTCATGATCGAGAACTGGCGCACCACCTTGTAGTTGAATGTCGACGCGACGTCGCTGCTCATGTGCTTCGCTCCTTCATTGCGTTGCTTCGCCTCGCGCCCGAACCGCCCCTCGATGCCCGAGCGGCGATGTTAGGGGCACTGACGGCCCGGAATCTTGATTCGGGTCAAGGCACTTGCTGACCAGTAACGCCCAATTCGATACTGTCTGGCTTGCGCTCCGCACCGATCACGGCGTTGCCGCAGCTCGCAAGGGGGCCTACCCTTGCTTCGCTACGGCGCCTTGCGCTCGGCGCGGATCGCGTTGCCATACCACTATCGTTCAGCACCGAATCGGACGTTACTGGCCAGTCATCGTCATCCGTCAGGATTCGATGCGCAGGGCCGTCCATATCGTCGAACTGCCCGGTCGCGACCGACCACCAGAACGCGGCGCCGATCAGGAACGCCAGCGCGACCGAGAGCGGAATCAGCAGATAGAGGATCTCCATTCGTGTCCCTAGCGCGCGGCGGCGGCCGGCGTGGCCCGCCGCGGCGCGCGCTCCGCACGACTGTCCGCAATCCGCGTCAGCCGCCACGCGTTGGTGACCACGAGGATCGATGACGCGGACATCCCGAGCGCCGCGGCGAGCGGCGTCAAATACCCGGTCGCGGCGAGCGGGATCGCGATGGCGTTGTAGGCGAACGCCCAGGCAACGTTCTGCCGGATCACGCGGAACGACCGGCGCGCCGCTGTTACGGCGACGCCGACGTCGCGCAAGTCGTCGCCGAGGACGACGATGTCGGCGGCCCACTGCGTGAGCGCCGTGGCGCTCCCGAGCGAAAGCGATACATCGGCCTGCGCGAGGCTCGGTGCGTCGTTAATGCCGTCGCCGACCGTCGCGACGACCTGCCCGTCTCGCTGCCTGGCCGCCACGAACGCGCGTTTCGCCTCGGGCGTGGCGTCGCCCAGCCAGTCATCGATCCCCGCGAGCTTCGCGACGTGCTCGACCGTCACTCGCCGGTCGCCGGAAACAAGCGACACCGCGATGCCCATCCCGCGCAGCGCGGCGACCAACTCCGCCGCGCCCGCTCGCAACGAGTCGCCGAACGTGAACCAGGCGATCCAACCGGATTCGTCCGCAAGCGCGACCGGCATCGCGTCGGCCGCGACCGCCGCCGACGCCGCAGGTAGCGGCAAGCCGTGTAACTGCGCAACCCACGCCGGACGTCCGCAGCGATAGCGCCGGCCGGCGATCACGCCCGTAACACCCTGGCCCGGCACGGCGACAACGTCGCGTGCCGCCGCGCTTGGGCGTCCGGCCACGCGCAAGGCGGTCGCGATCGGGTGTGCCGAGCCCTGCTCCAGAGCCGCCGCGACCGAGAGGCACGCCTCGCGTCCGAGCCGGCCGAGCGCCTCCACTGCCGTCAGGCGGACCGATCCGGTCGTCAATGTTCCCGTCTTGTCGATCACCAGATGCGTCACCTGCGAGAGCGCTTCGAGCGCGTCGGTGCGAACCGCAAGGATCCGCTGCCGGCCGAGCGCGCCTGCAGCCGCGGCAAGCGCCGCCGGCGTCGCGAGCGAGAGCGCGCAGGGGCAGGACACGACCAGCACCGCAAAGGTGACGATCAGCACGCGCGACGGATCGAGTTCGGCCCACACCAGCGCGGTGGTGGCCGCGATGGCCAGCAGCACGGCGACGAACCAACCGGCCGTGCGGTCGGCGAGCCGCGCGATGCGGGGCCGTTCGTTCGCGGCACGCTCGACCAGCCGCGAGAGTGCGGCGGCCGTCGTCGCTTCGCCGGCGGCGGTGACGCGCACCAGCAACGGGCTTTCGCGGTTCACGGAGCCGGCGAGGACGGTCGACCCCGGCATCTTGGCATGCGGCCAGCTCTCGCCGGTAAGAATGGCCTCCTCAACGCTCGAGCGCCCGGCGACGACCTCGCCGTCGGCGGGAATGGCCGCGCCCGCGGTGACACGCACGATGTCGCCGGGCACGAGCTTTGCCGCGGCAACGCACTCGGCGTCCTCCGCTTCGGGATAGCGCACTAGGCGCTCCGCGGTCTCCGGGCGCTCGCGCGCGATGGCCTCGATCGCGGCGCCGGCTTTCTGGCGCGCGCAGAATTCGACGTAGCGCGCGACGAGCAAGAGCGCGACAAACATCGTCACCGAGTCGAAGTACACCGCGCCCTCGCCCGTCACCGTGGCCCAGGCGCCGGCGACGAACGCCGCGCCGACGCCGAGTGCCACCGGCACGTCCATGCCGAGCAGGCCGATCCTGAGATCGCGTAGCGCGCCTGCAAAGAACGGCGCCGCGGAGTAGAGCACGACCGGCAACGTCAGCACGAGGCTCGCCCAATCGAGCAGGCGCTGGTGCGCGGGCTCCACACCGTCGACGCTGATATACGCGGGGACGGAGAACATCATCACCTGCATCATCGCCAGCAACGCGACCGCGGTCCGCGTCAGCAGCGTGCGGCCTTCCCGCCGCGCGAGCGTCTCGCGCCGTGCGGGGTTGTAGGGATACGCGCGATAGCCGATTTCCGCGATCGCGCGCAGGACGGCGGAGAGCCTGGTCTGACCCGCCGACCAGCGCAGGCGCGCCCGCTGCGTCGCGAAGTTGACACTGAATTCGAGGACGCCGGGGATTCGGCGCGCGTACGTTTCACTGAGCCAGATGCACGCCGCACAGCGGATGCCTTCGAGCAGCAGCGAGATCTCGCATGAATCGCCTGTGTGCGCGACGAGTCCTTGCGCTTCCGCCCCGATGTCGTACTGAGCCCATTCGTCGGCAGCGTCCGGCGGCGTGTCCGCCCGCTCCGTGCGCCTGACATAGAAGTCAGCGAGCCCGGCGGCGCGGATCGTCTGGGCGATACTCCGGCAACCGGCGCAGCAGAACGCCCGCTCGGCGCCGTCGACGATCAGGCGCCAGCATGTGCCCGAGGGGACCGGCACGGAGCAGTGAAAGCACAGCTCGACCCTGTGTCCACCGGCCTGCACGCCCGTGGTTGCGGGCGGCGGAGCGAGCATCGAGCCTCCGAATGCGGGCGGGCCGGCCGCTGCGACGCGAGGCGACGGGAACATGGCGCCGACTCTAACGGGCGCTGGCGGGGGCGCTCTTGATCTGGGTCAAGCGTGCGCTCGCGCTCCGGCGTAACATGAGCCGTCGACGCCGCAAATGGGGGCTTTCATGTACCGCAACATCCTCGTCGCCACGGACGGATCTAAGCTCTCGCTGAAGGCCGCCGCGCATGCGATCGCTCTGGCCGAAGTCATCGGCGCCCGTCTGACCGGGTTTCACGCGTCGCCGGATTATCCCTTGCCCGTATACGCCGAGGGCGTGACGTTCGAGCCGGTCTCGCGCAAGGAATACGCCGCCCGGTGCCGGAAGGAAGCCGACAAGATCCTCGGTGTCATCGCCGACAAGGCCAAGGCCGCTCGCGTCGTATTCAGCGCCGCGTCCGCGATCTCGTCGACACCTTGGGAAGCGATCCTCGCAGCGGCAAAGAAACACAAGTGCGACGCGATCGTCATGGCCTCGCACGGCCGGCGCGGCGTCGCGGCGCTGGTGCTCGGCAGCGAAACGCAGAAGGTCCTAACGCACTCCAAGCTGCCCGTGCTCGTCGTACGCTGAACGCCGGCGCTGCGCTTCATCCGCAGCGGCACGCGCGCGTTGCGCCGGCAGCCGCTGCCGTCGCCATCGGTTCCAGCCCGCGGGCTAACGTCCCCGACGAACTTGCTATGCTAGCCGTCGCGCGCCGGGCAGCGCGCGCTCGGGGGGATTCGCGATGCCGTTCAAGCGCCAATGGTTCCGTCCAGGCCGACGCGTCGAGCGCTAGAACGCGCGGGTCGCGGCTGCAGCGCGACGAACCGGCGTGTGTCAGCGTCGCTGGCCGGCGCGCCCGCGCCGCTGCTGTTCGGCTTCGGCACCGACGGCGCGGACCGGCAGCTGCTCCCCTGGCTCGCGCAGAATCTCGCCGCGACCTTCACCCTCCTACTGTCCGTGGTGCTCATCGCGGCACTCGCGGCGCTGCTCTATGCGATCGTGCGCGAGCTGCGCCGCAATACCGTATTCCTCGACCCGATCAGTGTGCCGGCACGCGTCGCGGCGCGCGGATACACTCCGGAGGTCGTCGCCGAGCACCTGCTGGACGCGTTGCTCGCGATGCAGCGCCAGGCGCCGACGCTCAAGGAGTTGCGCGGGGTCGACGCGAGCGCGGCGCTCATCGATCTGCAGGTGCCCGGGCGCCTCTCGCTGCAGGCGATCGTGCGCTACGTCCATCGGTTGTTGCGCATTCCCGAAGCGCACATCGGTGGCGACATCACGCGTGACGGCGACACTTACGAGCTCACGCTGCGCAGCCGTGATCAGCGTGAGCTGACGATCGTCGGCGTGCATCGCCACGCCGATCTGCGCGCGCTGCTCACGGCGGGCGCCGAGGATGTCTTGCGGCTCGTCGACCCGTGGATTCTCGCGCACCATCACTTCGCGCAGGAGACCAGGGAACGGCCGCTGGCGTTCACGCGCACGCTGGCGACGCTGGAGCACATGTTGCAGCGCGCGCCCGCGGCGGAACGGCCTTGGGCAATGAATATGCAGGGCATCTGCCTGATGCAGCAGCGGCGCCTGCCCGAGGCGATCGAATGCTTCCGCCTCGCCATCGCCGCCGGCGCGGGCCTGCCTTTCATTCACCAGAACTGGGCCGCGGCCCTCGACCTGATGGGTCGCTTCGACGAAGCCCGCGCGCAGCGCGTGCGCGCGCTGGAGATTCCGGCGCGCAGCGCCAACCTCGTCGCCAACAACGCGGTCAACGCGTCGTCGCTGCACCGCCATCGCCAGGCCGTGGCGCTGGCACGCAGGGCGCTGGCGCTAGGACCGGAGAATGCGCGCGCCTGGGGCGCGTGGGGACAGGTACTGTTCGGCCTGCATCGTCTCGAGCAGGCCGCGAGCGCCTGCGAGCGGGCGCTAGCGCTTGGCGCGCGCGACATGTTCTGGTCGCCGCCGCTGGCGATGGTGTATGCGGCACTGGGCCAGGCCGACCGGGCGCTAGGCGTTGCACGCGGTGAGATCGAGCGCGCGGGTCGGACCGAGGAGGCGCTCAAGGCAATGGCGTTCGCGCAGCTCGCCGCGGGCGACGCGACGCGGGCCATCGCGAGCTTTGACGAAACGCTCGCCGATTCGCCGGGCGCCGGCGACGCGGCATACGGCAAAGGGGATGCGCTGCTCGCGCAGGGCGAGACAGAGCTTGCCCTCGAGCAATACGTGCGCGCCGTCGCGATCGATCCGCTGTACCCGCAAGCACACACCGGCTGGGCG
>JBGPYP010000212.1:0-4675 GCA_041493285.1 Casimicrobiaceae bacterium | reverse complement strand
GGTCAGCGGGCGCGTCGCGTCGATCACGCGCATACGGAGAGGCTCCGCTCGCGCTCGCTCGAGGTACACGCCGCGGACCCGCGTGAAGAACTCGCCCTGCTCGCGCTCGAATTTGTCGAGCGAGCGCCCGTTGGCGAGGCGATCGCGGGCGACCCCAACCGGCACATCGAAGACGAGCGTCAAGTCGGGCCGGAAGTCGCCGAGCGCGACGCGCTCCAGCCCCGCGATGGTCTCTTTCGCGACGCCGTGGCCGCCGCCCTGGTACGCGTACGTCGCGTCGGTGAAGCGATCGCAGACGATCCACGTGCCCGCGGCCAGCCGCGGCCAGATCTCGCGCTCGCAATGCTCGCGCCGCGCGGCGAACATGAGCAGCGCCTCGCCGACGTGCGTCATCGGCTCGTGCAGCAACAGCTCGCGCAGGCGCTCGCCGAGCGGCGTACCGCCCGGCTCCCGGGTTGCCCACACGCGCCGGCCCCCTCGCTCGAGCCGTTCCTTGAGCCACGGCAGATGCGTGCTCTTGCCGGCCCCGTCGATGCCTTCGAGGGTGATGAAGCGGCCGCGCTGCAGGGATTCGGACATGGCTACGAGGGCCGCGTTAGTACCGTTCCAACTTGTTGCGCCTAGCTACAAGGGATTCGTCGAGACAAGCGACGCTCTTTCTCACCCAGAGTACCAACCTATGATGTGCCGCCATCTGGAGACCACCGAGAATCGTTGGAACGGCACTAGCGCCCGCCCTTCTGATATTTTGCCACCGCGCGATTGTGATCCGCGAGACTCGCCGAAAATTCGCTCGACCCGTCGCCGCGTGACACGAAGTAGAGATATTGCGTCGCCGGCGGATGCAGCACCGCGTCGAGCGACGCCTGGCTCGGCAGAGCGATCGGTGTCGGCGGCAGGCCGTCGCGCAGATACGTGTTGTAGGCGGTATCGGTGTCGAGATCGCGCTTGGTGAGGTTGCCGTCGAAGCGTTCGCCGATGCCGTAGATCACGGTCGGGTCGGCCTGCAGCCGCATGCCGTGCTGGAGGCGGTTCACGAGCACCGAGGCGATCAGCGGTCGATCGGCGGCTCGCCCGGTCTCCTTCTCCACGATCGACGCCAGCACCAGCGCATCATACGCGGAGCCGAGCGGGAGCCCCGGCGCGCGCGCTGCCCAGGCGGCGTCCAAGCGCTGATGCATGGTGCGATACGCGCGCGTCAGGAGCGAGGCATCGGTCGCCCCAGCCGCGAAGAAATAGGTATCGGGGAAGAACCATCCCTCCGCTTGCACCTCGCTCGCGCCGATCGCGCGCATCAGCTCGGCGTCGGGGAGATCGACCACGGTCTTGGCGACGTCGGTTTCCGCACGCAGCGCCTCGCGCAGATCGCGCAGGCTCCAGCCTTCGACGATGGTGAAGCTCGTCTGCGTGACGTCGCCCTGCGTGAGCTTGGCCAAGAGCCCACTCAACGTCGTCCCCGCGGAAAGCTCGTAATTGCCCGCCTTGATCGCGCGATCGACGCCCTCGAGGCGGCCCAGCGCGACCAGCGTCCAGTCCGCGGGCAGCACGTCGGCTTCCGTCAGCTCGTGCGCGACCGCGCGCAAGGTCGCGCCGGAACGCACCGTGAATGCGAAAGGTTGCTGCGGCAGCGGCAGCGGTTGCCACGTCACCCACCAATACGCGGCGGCGCCGGCGATGAGCGCGAGGACGATCAAACCGAAGAGACGCCGGAGCACGAAGACTTTGGCACCGCGAAAACACAATCGCGCGATTATAATGGCTCCATGCAGCAGCCGGTTCCTCGCACGCGTGCCGATCGCGGCTTCACGCTGATCGAGATCATGGTCGTCATCGTAATCCTCGGCATCCTCGCCGCACTGGTCGTGCCGCGCATCATCGAACGGCCCGATCAAGCGCGTGTCACCGCCGCCAAGTCCGACATCGCGACGATCATGGCGGCACTGAAGCTCTATCGGCTCGACAATCAGCGCTATCCGACGACCGAGCAAGGACTTTCGGCGCTCGTCATCCGTCCGAGCGCCCCGCCCCCGCCGCCGAACTGGAAGCCTAACGGCTATCTCGAACGCCTGCCCAAGGATCCGTGGGGCAATCCATACCAATATCTCAGCCCGGGGCTGCACGGCGAGATCGACGTGTTCAGCTTCGGCGCCGATGGACAGCCCGGCGGGACCGGCTTCGATGCGGACGTCGGCTCGTGGGATCTGTGAACGCGCCTCGCTCGCGCGGGTTCACCCTCGCCGAACTCCTGGTCGTGCTGATCGTCATCGGCATCGCCGCCGGGCTCACGTACGCGCAGCTCGAGACGGATCCGCGCCAGACGCTCGAGCGCGAGGGCCGTCGCTTCGCCGGGGCGCTCGAGCACGCGGCGCTGCTTGCGCAGTGGAAGAATCAGACGCTCGGCGTCTCGGCAAGCGGCGGCGCGTACCGCTTCTGGCGCCGCGGCAGCCCAAGTGACGGCGACGCCGAACGCTGGCTCGCGCTCTCCGACGACGACGTGCTCGCGCCGCGCGTGCTTCCCGCGCCACTGACCGCGATCCCGCGGCTGTACGCAGGCCAGGCGGTGCCGAGCGAGGCCGTGCTGCCGCTTGCTCCCAGCGGCCGCAACGAACCGTACGTGATCGCGCTCGCTTCCCCCGAATGGCAGATCCTGCTCGCCGCCGACCCGCTGAACCGGGTCGCGCTCATCGGCCCGACGCCACGCTGACTGCACTCGCGTCGCGGCGCCGCGGTTTCACGCTGGTCGAAGTCCTGGTCGCGCTGGCGATCGTCGCCGTGGCGCTGGCTGCGGGCTTCCGCAGTGTCGCGCAAAGCGCCGAGAGTGCGACCGCGCTCAAGGCACGCACGCTCGCGCTATGGGTCGCGCAGAACCGCCTCGCGGCCGCGCAACTCGAGACGCCCGGCCCGGCGATCGGCGAGCGTGACGGCAACCAGGCGCAGGCCGGCGCCCTCTTCGCGTGGCACGAGACGGTGATCGGCACGCCGAACCCCGCGTTTCGCCGCGTCGAGATCACCGTCACCGACGCCGGCCGGCCCGACTACGTGCTGGCGCGGCTGGTCGGTTACGTCGGCCGCTCGGCGCAACGATGATGCGTGCCGGCGCAACGTCGCGAGAGCGTGGCTTCACACTGCTCGAGGTCCTGCTCGCGGTCGCGATCGTCGCGCTGATCGCGGTGCTCGGCTATCGCGCGCTCGCGGCGTTGAGCGACAGCGAGACCAAGCTCGCTGCGGAAGCGACGCGCTGGCGCACGCTCGATCTGTTTTTCGCGCGGCTCGAAGGCGATCTGCGCCAGGCCATGCCGCGCCCGGCGCGGCTGTCGGCAACGCGCGAACCGGCATGGGCGGGCATCAGCGACCCGACCGGCAACAGCGTGCTCGCGTTCTCGCGCGCCGGGCCGGAATTCGCGCTCGAGGCGCACAGCGCCGGGCAGCGTCTCGCATACCGGTTTCGCGATGGGGTAGTCGAGGTTCTGTACTGGGCGAGCTACGATCGGCCGCGCGGCGTCGAGCCGACCGCGTACTCGCTGCTGGAGGGCGTCGCCGGCTTCAAGCTCGCGTATCTGACTAAAGACGGCGCGTGGGTAAATGCTTGGCCGAGCGCCGGTGAAAGCGAACTGCCACGGGCCGTTAGGGTCGACTTGACGCTTGCCTCGGGCGAGACGATCGAACGATGGCTCGCGCTGCGCTAAAAATCCGCGGTGCAGCGATCGTCATGGCGATGCTGCTCGCCGCGTTGGCCGCGATCATCGCCGCGACGCTTATCTGGCAGCAACAGCGCTGGCTGGGCGAGCACGAACGGCGGCGCGACCAGGTGCAGGCGCAGACGCTGGCCATGGCCGGCGTGCAATGGGCCCGCCAGATCCTGTTCGAGAACGCGCCGCCGTCGACGGTCCACCTCGGCCAGCCCTGGGCGTTCCGCCTGCCGTCGACGCCGATCGAGAATGGCGCGATCGGCGGCTACATCACCGACGCGCAGGGTCGGCTCAACGTGAACAATCTCGCTTCCGGCGGCACGGCCTCGGACGCAGCGCGCGGCGCATTCCAGCGCCTGTTCGGACAGCTCGGCGTGCCCGCCTCGGTGCTCAGCGCGTTCACCGACTGGGTCGACACCGACGACCGGGTCACCGAGGGTGGCGGCGCCGAGGACGCCTATTACCTTGCGCAAAGCGTGCCTGGCCTCGCCGCGAACGCGCCGGTGCGCCGCCTCGCGGAACTTATCGCCGTGCGCGGCGCCGACACGATGCTCCTCTCGCGCCTCTCACCGTTTGTCGACGCGCTCGATGCGCCGACGGCGATCAACGTCAACACCGCGTCGCCGGAAGTGCTGATCGCATCGATCGGCGGGCTCGACGCAACCGGCGCCGCGGCGCTCGTGGCGGGCCGCGCGAAAACGCCCTTCGGCAGCATTGCCGACTTCCGCAGCCGGCTGCCCGGTGCCGCGCTCGTGGTCGACGAGACGATGTTGAGCGTCAAGAGCGACTGGTTCGTCGTGTCGATCGAAGCGCGGCAGGGCGATACCGTAGCGCGCGCCCGCGCGTTGCTCAAGCGTTCGGCCAACGCGGCCGAGTGGCCGACCGTCGTGTGGCAGACGGTGGAGTGAGCAGCGCCCCGGGGTCCGCCTGCGCGCAAGCCGTCGCGATCGGTCGAGTACAATCGCCGCGGACCCCGGTGTGCTGAG
>JBGPYP010000072.1:0-10296 GCA_041493285.1 Casimicrobiaceae bacterium | reverse complement strand
GGCGAAGGATGCCGGCGCGCGGAGCGTCGAGGATTGGATCAAGCGTATCCGGGAGTTGAAGAACGAAGGCCGTCTCGACGACGCAGCGAAGGAACTGGCGGCGTTTCGCGTCGCGTTCGGTGAGCGCGCCGACGCGCTCTTACCGCCGGACCTCCGCACGTGGACTCCCGCAGGCACCGCGCCTGCCATCAAGTAATCGCGCCGCCGCGGTCACTGCCGAGGCCCCTCGTACACCGGCGTCGGTTGCGTGAAGTACGCGTGCAGAATGTGATAGGCCATGAGGTAGTTCTTCTGCTGGAAGCTCGCGTGCGAGATGCCGGCCATGATCGAGAACTGCTTGTCCGGATTGGGCAGCCGCTTGAAGAACTCGATCAGATCGTCGAGCGCGGCGATGCCGTCGTACTGCCCGCGCAGGATCAACGTCGGCATCGCGATCTTCGCCGGATCGACGACCGGCAGCTTCGAGCACATATCGATGTACGTGCCGTTGGGCATCGAGTCGTCGAGCGCGAGGATTGCGTCGGCGAAGGCGTCGACGACGCGCTTCTCCGCGGTGTCCGGATGGTCGCGCTCGAAGATCGAATACACGAACGCGCGGTCGATCGGGCGGCGCTTGCTGGCGAGGAACTCCGGCAGCTTCTTGCGCCGCTGCTCGAGTGTCGGCGCGCCCGCGCCGGTCCACACGAATGCGTCGAGCGCGAGCCGGTGGACGCGCTCTGGACGGCGCTGCGCGAAGAGCGCGGCACGCAGCGCCCCCGACGAGATGCCGTAGATCATGAACGCGCTGACGCCGCGGGTGTTGGTGACGTAGTCGGTCGCGGCGACGAGATCGTCGGCACCGTTGGCGATGTCGCAGTAGATGTCGCGCTTCTTGTCCGAGCGCCCGTAGCCTTCCATGTCGACGCTCCAGCACACGAAGCCACGCCGGGCGAACCAGTCCATCACCGACGAGTCGGGACGCCCGCGGACGCTGAGATCGAACGTCGGCTGCGACGCCATCGACGAGCCGTGGACGAAGAGTACCGCGCGCTTGCCTTCCGGCGAGCCTACGTACTTTTCCCAGAGGAAGAGTCGCACGTCGCCGTCTTGCGTCTGCTTACCCGTCCAGTGCTCGACGCCGGTAACCGTCGCGTTCGTTATCATGGTGCGCTCCAAGGAGGCTAATGCAGAACGTCGCGAGCAGGGCCGGATGCCTCCTCAGTTGACATTTCCCAACTGAGGTCCCGCAGCCGGGCGCGAGACAGTACAGAGGAAGTACGGCGAGCGCCGAGCGCTCAGTGGCCAATGAGCACAACAAAGCAGACGGCCCGCGCAGCAGTTATGCATCTAATCGATCTTCGCGCCGGTCTCGCGGATGACTTTGGCCCAGAGATCTTTCTCCGCGCGGAAGAAGGCGCCGAACTCCGCGGGCGTCGAGCCGACGATCTCGATGCCAGCGCTGGCCATGTAGGACTTCACTTCGTCGGTCGCCAGCGCGCGCAAGACCTCGCGCTGCAGCTTATCGACGATCGGCGCCGGCGTACCCTTCGGCGCGAGCAGCCCCATCCACACATAAGCCTCGTAGCCCGGGACCCCCGAGTCCATCACGGTCGGCACGGCGGGGAGCTGCGGCGAGCGCGTAGCACCCGTCACCGCCAGCGCGCGCAGCTTGCCGGCCTTGATGTGGCCGACCATCCCCGCCGTCCCCGGGATCGCCATCTGCACCTGGCCCCCGAGTAGATCGGTAGTCGCCTGGCCACTGCCGCGATACGGGATGTGATTCATCTTCATACCCGTCATCGACGCGAGGAGCGCCGTAAACAAATGCTGGCCGCTGCCGTTGCCCGACGACGCGTAGTCGATCTTGCCGGGCCGCTCCTTCACGTACGCGACGAATTCCTGGAACGTCTTGACCGGCAGCGACGGGTGAACGACCAGCACGCCCGGCTCGCGGCCGATGAGCGAGATCGGCACGAAATCCTCGACCGGATCGTACGCGAGCTTGGGGTAGAGCGTCGCGCTGATCGCGTTGGTCTGCGAGGCGAGCAGCAAGGTGTATCCATCCGGCGGCGACTTGGCGACAGCTTCTGTGCCGATCGTCGCGCCTGCTCCGGGCTTGTTCTCGACGATCACGCCTGCTCCCAACCGTTTCGACATTTCCTGCGCGATCACGCGCATCGGGCCATCGACCGCGCCGCCTGGCGAGAAGGGCACGACAATGCGGATCGGGCGCGACGGGTACTCCTGTGCCTGCGCGCTCGACAGGGCGAGCGCGATGAGCGCCGACGCCGCGAGTACGAACGAACGCCGGATCACGCGCGGGCCCTCAGCCGCAAAAGCTTCTTGATCGGTGCCGGCAACGCGGCGCCGGCAACCTCGGCGAGCGGCAGCCATAGCAGGCCCGGCTCCTCCGCGCGTCGCGGCCAGTCGCGCACGGCACAGGGCTGCGGGTGCAGCGTCAAGCGGAAATGCGTGAAGCCGTGCTCGATCGCGGGCAACCGCGGCTGCGGTGCGACCTCGGCGGCGAAACGCGCCTGGCAATGCGCGACGACGTCGGCGCCGGGCGCGAGCTCGGGCAAGCTCCACAGGCCGGCCCAGATGCCGGTAGCCGGCCGTTTTTCGAGCAGCACTTCGTCGTGGCGCTCGAGCAGCAGCACCGAGACCGCGCGCTGCGGCAAGGCTCTCTTCGGCCGCGGCGCCGGCAACTCGGCGATGCGCTCCTCGCGCCGCGCGACGCAATCGCGCGCAACCGGGCACGCGTCGCAGCGCGGCGCTCGGCGCAGGCAGACCGTCGCGCCGAGGTCCATCAACGCCTGCGTGTACGCCTCGATGCCGGTATCGGGCAGCAGCGTTTCGGCGTGCCGCCAAAGCGCGCGCTCGACTTTCGCATCGCCGGGAAATCCGCCGATGCCCGCGTGCCGCGCCAGCACTCGCTTCACGTTGCCGTCGAGGATCGCGCCGCGCGCCCCGAACGCGAACGCCGCGATCGCCGCCGCGGTCGAGCGGCCGACCCCCGGCAGCGCCGAGAGCGATGCGAAATCGCGCGGGAATGTGCCGCCATGCTCGACGACGACCGCTTGCGCCGCGCGATGCGCGAGATGCGCGCGGCGGTAGTAGCCGAGCCCGCTCCACAGCGCGAGGACGCGCTCGACCGGCGCCGCGGCAAGGCTCGCAACGTCGGGAAACTCGGCGACAAAGCGCCGGTAATACGGAATGACCGTCGCAACCTGCGTTTGCTGCAGCATGATCTCGGAGAGCCAGATCCGGTACGGATCGCGCGTGCGCTGCCAAGGCAGGTCGTGCCGGCCGCGCCGCTTCTGCCAGGCCACGAGTCGCGATGCGAACGATCGCGGCATGTGCCTTACCGCAGGCGTTGGCGCGCTTTGCCGGCGGGTTCGGACGTCGGGTACTTGGCGACGATCTCTTCGAGCGTGCGCCGTGCGCCCCCGGTGTCGCCCAGCTCGACCTGGCAGCTCGCGATGTTGAGCAGCGCGTCGGGTACTTTCTGGCTGTCGGGATAGGTCGCGATCAGCGCTCGCTGCGTCGCGATCGCCCCGCGAAAATCCTTCAGCGCGTACTGCGCGTTGCCGGCCCAGTACATCGCGGAGGGCGCAAGCGGGCTCTTCGGATACGCGCGCGCGAACGCCTGGAAGCTGCCCGCCGCCGCGCCGTAGCTGCCGCTCTTGAACTGATCGAGCGCGGCGTCGTAGCTCTTCTGCTCGCCGGCGATGTCGGCTGTGACCGGCGGCACCCGTGTGCCGGCGTTGGGGGCGGCATTGGCGCCCGGAGTGGTCGCCGCCGCGGTGTCGGTCCCGGTCGGAGGCGCATTCGCCGCCGCCACACCGGCGCCCGCCGCGCCTTCGAGCTTGCGCACGCGGCCGTCGAGGTCGAGATACAGATCGCGCTGGCGCTTCTGCGCCTGCTCGAGCTCGTAGGTCAGCACCTCATACTGGCCACGGAGCCTGGCGATATCGGCCTTGATCTGCTCGACGTCGCGCAACATATCCAGCAGGCCCTGCCCCTTGATCGTGTCCTCGAGCGCACCGAGGCGCTGGTTGAGTGAGCTTTCGAGCTGGTCGACGCGGCCTCGGAGCGATTCGATGCGCTTGCGCGCCTCGTCGTCGTCGAAAAGCGCTCCCCACGCCGGCGCGGCGGCGAGCTGCGCACCGATGGCGAGCGCCAGAACGAGGGGCGCAACCCAATACCTTCGCACAACCATCGTCGAGGCCCCTCTCGCTGCCCGCACCGGCGGCCTCCTTGCGCCGATCAGCCTGGGCATCGTCGAGGGTCGGCCGCAGCGCTGACTCGCGGACGCTCGACCCCCGCATCCGGGTTCCACCCGTATGCGGGTTCCCCTCTCGCTGCTCGCATCGCTACTCGCCGGCGTAGACCACGTCGTCGCGCCGGTTCTCGGCCCAGGCAGCTTCGTCGTGGCCCGCGTTCCGCGGCTTTTCCTTGCCAAAGCTCACCGTCTCGATCTGCGCGTCGGTCGCGCCGTAGAGCAGCATCATCCGCTTGACGGTGTCGGCGCGGCGCTGGCCGAGCGCGATGTTGTACTCGCGGCTGCCGCGTTCGTCGCAGTTGCCCTGGATGGTCATCCTGGCACTCCGCGTCGTCTGCAGATACTTGGCGTGCGCTTCGATCAGCGGCTTGTACTCGTCCTTCACGGCGTAGCTGTCGAACTCGAAGTACACGCTGCGCTTGGACAGGATGCTGCGCGGATCGCGCAGCGAATTGCCTTGACTGCCGGCGGCGGTGCCGGAAACGCCACTGCTGGTCGTGCCGGCTGTTCCCGCACCGGTGCCGCTCGTTCCCGGCGTCACGGTGCGCTCTTCGACCGCGACTTTTTCCGGACTCGGACTCGCGCATCCGGCCAGCAGCGCGGCCAGGGCGACGCCTGCCCAGAGCGCGTGTCTGAAGTTGCGTTGGTTGAGCTTGTTCATCATCGATCTCCTTTGCTTGTCGCTTGCGAATTGCTCCTTGCTACTTGGGCAGCGGGCCCCATGCGGGCTCGCGCACATCGCTCGCCGCGGCGGTGAGCCGCTGCTTCACACGACCATCGCTGGAGACCGCGGCCAATATACCACGCCCTCCATTCTCGGACGCGTACAGGATCAGCTTGCCGTTGGGCGCGACCGACGGCGATTCGTCGAGCGTACCCTGCGTGAGCACCTGCACTTGGCGCGTCGCGAAATCCTCGATCGCCAGGTTGAAGCGGCCGCCGTCGCGGCGCACGAATACGAATCCCCTGCCGTCTGGCAGATGCCGCGGCGAAACGTTGTAGTTGCCGTCGAACGTCATCCGCTCGACCGCGCCGCTGCCGAGCGTCAGCCGGTAGATCTGCGGGCTGCCGCCGCGGTCGGATGTGAACAGGATCGACTTGCCGTCGGGTGCGAAATTGGCCTCGGTGTCGATCCCGGACGAGCTCATCAACCGCTGCACGCCGGTGCCATCGGCGTTGATCAGATTAAGCTGCGATCCGCCGTCGCGCGAGAGCGTGACCGCGAGCCGGCTGCTGTCGGGCGCCCAGGCCGGGGCGCTATTGCTGCCGCGGAAGTTCGCCAGCACCTGGCGGCGTCCGGTGGTGAGCGATTGCACGTAGACGATCGGCTTCTTGTTTTCGAGCGAGACGTAGGCGATGCGGGTGCCGTCGGGCGACCACACCGGCGAGAGCAGCGGCTCGTTCGAGGTGACGATCGTCTGCGCGTTGTAGCCGTCGGCTTCGGCGACCAGCAACTCGTAGCGCGGGCCCTGCTTGACGATGTAGGCGATGTGCGTGCTGAACACGCCCGCGTCGCCAGTCAATTTCTCGTAGACGACGTCGGCGATGTGATGCGCGGTCGTGCGGAACTGCCCCGGCATGACGACGTACGAAACGGCGGCGAGCTGCGTCTGCTTGACCGCGTCGAGCAGAAAGAAACGCACCTCGACCCGGCCGTCGGACTGCGGAGTCACGCTGCCGACGACAACGGCATCGGCGCGGCGCGCGGTCCACTCGCCGAAGCGCACGTCCTCGGCGCGCGCCGGCCGTGGATTGACGCCGGCCGGATCGACCAGCTTGAACAGGCCGCTGCGCGCCAAGTCGGCGCCGACGATCTCGGTCAACGGGTACGGGTAGTTGGCTTCACCGGCAAAGGGCACGATCGCGATCGGAATCGTCGTGCCGCCGCCGCCGATGATCTCGATAGTGAGCTGCGCCCGCGCGCTCCCGCTCGCGAGCCCGAGCGCCACGGCGAGGGCGCCGAGCAGCGGTAACAAGAAGCGGATTGGTCGGATCATCGGGTTGCTAGAGGCTTCGAATTATAACGAACGAGCGGCTCCGGTCGGGTCAACGGCTCTTGATCATGCCGTCCAGACCGAGTGCGGCGCGCAGGCGATCCGCGGTCTGCTTCGCGTCGTCGCGCGTCGGATACGGTCCTACGACCACGCGGAAGAGCCCTCCCTCTTCGTGCACCTTCGCTTCGACGCCCAGCGGGGCGATTTGGTTCGCCAGGTGCGCGACAAATGCCTGCGCATTGCCGTTGTTTGCGAACGCGCCGAGCTGGACGACGTAGCCGGCGGCCTCCTGCCCGACCGGGATCGGCGCCGCGACAGCGGGCTCGCTCGCAGCGACCGCCGGCAGTGGCACGGCCGATGTCGGCGGAGCGCCGCTCGGGAGCATACTTTCCACCTCGACTTCACCGCTGCCGCGCTGGGCGATGCCGATGCGGTGTGCGGCCGCGTACGACAGATCGATGAGACGGCCCGGATGGAACGGGCCGCGATCGTTGACGCGGACGACGACGCTGCGACCGGTCGCAAGGTTCGTGACGCGCGCGTACGAGGGCAGCGGCAGCGTCGGGTGCGCGGCGGTCATCGTGTACATGTCGTAGGTCTCGCCGGTCGAGGTTTTCTGGTTATGAAACTTGCGGCCGTACCACGACGCGAGCCCGCGCTCCTTGTACTTGCGCAGGCTGGTCGCGGGCACGTAATCGCGGCCGAACACCGAGTACGGCCGGTTGGCGAAACGGTTGAGCGGCTCGAGCTTCGGGACGGCGTCGGGAAGGCTGTCGAGGTTCGCGGGCGGATTCTCGTCGGGGCCGTCGTCCTTGTAGTAGCCCCCGGGCCGGGTCGGGGGCGGAGACGAAGCTGGCGGTGGAGATACAGACGGCGCCGGTGCGGGCGACTCGCGCCGGGGGGCCGAAGTGCATGCCATGAGCGCCAGCATGATTGCGGCGATCGCGGCCCGTGCGGGGGCGCTTTGACCGGCGCGATTCGGCACCCTATAGTCGGCGATCATACGGTTCGCGGAGTTCGGGTGAAGAAGACGGCGTTGTTCGCTGGCGCTGCGGTCGCCATCATCGTCATCGCGGTGCTATTCGCGCTGCGCGCCGCGGGCAAAGGCGATGCGGGCGGCTTCCTCGGGCCCGGGTCGCTTGTCGCGGACGTCAACCTCACGCTCGAGGTACTGCTCGTGCTGGGACTGACCATTGGCATGGCGCTCGCGCGCGGCGGCCGGACCGAGGCGCACCGGATCAACCAGACGGTGTGGGTGCTCGTGAACTGCGCGCTGGTCGTGTGCATCATGGTGCCGTCGCTGCAGAACGCGAAGCCGAAGAGCCTCGCCGATCTCGCGACGCTGCCGGCCGGCCTCCCATGGCTGCACGCGTTGATCGGCGCGCTGACCGTCGCGGCCGGACTCTGGCTGGTGCTGCAGATGAATGACGTCCTGCCGCAGCGCTGGCACTTGCACGGCTGGAAGACGCTGATGCGCGTAACCCTCGCCGGCTACTGGGCCGTCGCTCTGCTCGGCGTCGCTGTCTATTACGTCTGGAACGTCGGCTGAGCGCATCACGTCGTCACGAGCTTGCGGTTCGCCTGCACGTTCATCAGGATCCCCAGCCCGACGAAGAGACTTACCAGCGCGGTCCCGCCATAGGATATGAGCGGCAGCGGGACTCCAACGATAGGTAGGAGACCGCTGACCATCGCCATGTTGACGAAGGCGTAGGTGAAGAACATCAGCGTGATCGCGCCGGCCAAAAGCCGCGTGAAGAGCGTCGATGCGTTGGCGGTGATCATCAGCGCGCGGCCGATCAGCAACAGGTACAGGACGAGGAGCACGGCGGCGCCGATCAGCCCGAACTCCTCGCCGAACACCGCGAAGATGAAGTCGGTGTGCTTCTCGGGCAGGAAATCGAGATGCGTCTGCGTGCCGTTCAACCAGCCCTTGCCGATGACCCCGCCCGAGCCGAGCGCGATCGACGCCTGCATGCTGTGATAGCCTGCGCCCAGCGGGTCGCGGGCGGGATCGATGAAGGTGAGAATCCGTTCCTGCTGGTAGTCATGCAGATGCGGCCAAACCAGCGGGGCGGCAGCGCCGGCGATCGCGGCCAGGCCAACGATGATCTTCCAG
Organism: Casimicrobiaceae bacterium; assembly: GCA_041493285.1. Lineage (GTDB taxonomy): Bacteria > Pseudomonadota > Gammaproteobacteria > Burkholderiales > Casimicrobiaceae > PALSA-1003. The sequence goes on along the minus strand of JBGPYP010000072.1, from coordinate 1,922 downwards.
GACAGGCCGGCCAAGTAGAGCACGAAGAATCCGGACGCGCCGATCATGAGCGCGGTCCCCAGGTCCGGTTCCCGCTTGATGAGCCACACCGGCAGTGCGATGAGCAGCGCGGCGGCGACGTAGTCGACGAACCGCACCCGCGCTTCGTGCTTCTGGAAGTACCACGCGAGCATCAGCGGCAGCGCGATCTTCATCAGCTCGGAAGGCTGGAAGCGGCCGATGCCGAGATTGAGCCAGCGGCGCGAGCCGTTGACCATGGTTCCGCCGAGCGCGACCGCGACGAGCAGCAGCACCGACGCGGCGTAGAGCGGCACCGCGGCGCGCAGCAGCTGCTGCGGCGCGACATTGGCGACGATCCACATCAGAACCAGCGCGAAACACAGCGACAGCGCCTGGGTCGTTACGCGGGCGACATTCTGATCCGACGCGGAGAAGAGCGTCACCAGCCCGACGCCGACGATCGCCAGCGCGGCCGCCATCAGGAAGTTGTCGACGCGCCGTGCGAGGAGCTCCCAGAGCCGGCCCAGAAAGGCGAGAAATTGATTCATCAGTCCGACTCGTCGTCGCCCGGGCGCGGAGCGTCGGCGGGCGCCGATGCTTCCTTGGCCGGCGCGCGGCCGAGCAGATAGTAGTCGAACACCGCGCGGGCGATCGGCGCGGCGGCCTGCGCGCCGAAGCCGCCGTTCTCGACCAGCACCGCGAGGGCGATGCGCGGGTGATCTGCGGGCGCATACGCGAGGTACCAAGCGTGGTCGCGCAATCGCTCGTCGACGTGGCCGGCCGAATACTTCTCGCCCTTGAGCGAGAACAGCTGCGAGGTGCCGGTCTTGCCCGCGGACACGTACTGCGCGCCGACGAAGGCGCGCGCGCTGGTGCCTTCCCGGGCGACACCGACCAGTGCGTTCTTGACCAGCGCCAGGTGCTCGGGCTTGACCGCGACGGTGTGGGTCGCCCGCGGGGCGATCTCGCGGATCGCGCCGGTCTTCACGTTCTCGATGGCGCGCACCAGATGCGGCCATAGCGCAACACCGTCGTTGGCGATGGTCGCGATCGCCTCCGCCTGCTGCACCGGGGTGAACGCGTTGTAGCCCTGGCCGATGCCGGCCGAGATCGAGTCGCCCAGATACCACTTGCGGTGCTCCTCGCGGTAGTTCTTGCCCGAGAAGCGCTCGCGCTTCCACTCGCGCGACGGCAGGACGCCCGCCAGCTCGCCTTCGATGTCGATGCCCGTGAGACTGCCGTAGCCGAACTGCGCCAGGAAATCGTGCGTAACGTCGATGTCGCTCTCGCCCGCCAGCATGTAGTAGTACGTGTCGCAGGAGGCGATGAGTGACTTGGCCATGTCGACGTAGCCGTGCCCACCCGGCTTGTCATCGCGAAATCGGTGCGCACTGCCGGCGAGCTGATAGAAGCCGGGGTCGAAGATCTGCTGCGTCCACGTGCGTTTGCCCGAGGTAAGCGCGGAGAGCGCGAGGAACGGCTTGATCGTCGATCCCGGCGGGTACGTGCCGCGCAGCGGGCGGTTGAGCAGCGGCTTGTCGGGCGAGTTGTTGAGCGCGTCCCAGTTGGCGGGATCGATGCCCTCGATGAACAGATTCGGATCGAACCCCGGCTTGGACACCAGCGCCAGCACCTCGCCGGTCGCCGGGTCGATCGCCACCAGCGCGCCGCGGCGGTCGCCGAACGCCGCTTCCGTCGCCTGCTGCAGCTTGATGTCCAGCGAGAGCCTGAGGTTGTTGCCGGAGATCGGCGGAGTGCGCGAGAGCGTGCGCACGGCGCGGCCGCCAGCGTCGACCTCGACCTCCTCGACGCCGGTCGTGCCGTGCAGCTCGCGCTCGTAGGACAACTCGAGGCCGACCTTGCCGATGTAGTCCGAGCCCTTGTAGTTGGCGGTTTCATCCCAGTCGTCGATGCGCTCGACG
>JBGPYP010000079.1:0-9817 GCA_041493285.1 Casimicrobiaceae bacterium | reverse complement strand
GTCGTTGCCCTGGCGGTCCTTCGTCGTCGGATCGTGAATGGCGAAGAAAACCTTGAGTAGGTCGCGGAACGACAGCACCGCGGGATCGAAGCTCACGCGTACGACCTCGGCGTGGCCGCTGCGCCCGGAGCAGACGTCCTCGTAGCTCGGATTCGCGGTACGTCCACCCGCGTAGCCCGACTCGACCGCGTGCACGCCGCGCAAACGGTCGAATACCGCTTCGAGGCACCAGAAGCAGCCGCCGCCGAGCACTGCGGTCTGGTTTGCGGTCGAGGCCGAGGTCGTTTCGATCATGTCCGCTTCTCCGGGGGTCAAGGATAGCGCGGTTTGCGCTACCCGCGCACGGGTTCGTCGGCGACAACGGCTGCAACCTTACGCGCATCGGGTTTGAGGCGTGCGCCCTCGATGCGATAATCGCGCATCGTTCTCTTAGGTTCCTTAGGGCAAGCATGGAGCGTCTACCGCGGGCAGAAGGCGACGGGAGGCGAGGCGAGGCCGCGGGTCGCGGCCTGCGGCGTGCGCCCTAGCATCGCGCCGACCCGCGCAGGGCACATGCTGGTGCGACTCCTGGCCTTCGTTTCGTTCCTGCGCCGTCTGGTGCGCCGGCTGACCGGCGTCGGGCTGGCCCGGACCGCGGCGAGCCTCGCCTTCACGACGCTGCTCGGCGTGGTGCCGTTGTTCACGGTCGCATTCGCGTACGTGGCGCGGTTCCCGCTGTTCGAACGTTCGCAGGAGGCGCTGGAATCGCTCCTGCTTCGGTTCTTCCTTCCGGGCAGCGGCGTCGTCATACGGCATTACCTGGCGGAGTTCACCGCCAAGTCGGCCGAGCTGAAAGGCGTCGGCATCTTCTTCGTCATCCTCACCGCCGTGTTGCTCGTTGTGCAGGTCGATCGCGAGATCAACACGATCTGGGGTGCGCGCGAGCCGCGTTCGCTCGCGCGACGTATCTTCGTCTATACGCTCGGATTTACCGCCGGCCCGGCGCTGATCGGCGCCGCGATCTACTTCATGAATTGGGTGATCGAGCACGCGATCGCTGCGACGACGATCGGCACAGAGGCGCTGACGGTGCTGAGCGAGCCGGTCGCGCTCCTCTTCGATACGGCCGCGTTCACGTTGATCTACGCCTTTGTTCCGGCGCGCCGCGTGCCCTTCAAGCTGGCGCTGTTCGGGGGACTGCTGGCGGCGATCGCGTTCGAAGCGGCGAAGCAAGGTTTCCGTTTCTACATCACCCAGTTTCCCACTTATCAGCTAATCTACGGCGCGCTCGCCGTCCTGCCGCTGTTTCTGGTCTGGATCTACGTGTCGTGGATCATCGTGCTCGTCGGCGCCGCAGTCACCGCGACGCTCGCCGAGGGCGGTAACGGCTCGAGACGGCGGCGTTAGCTCGCGGTTGTGTCTTGCGCGGCCGCTTGCCGAATGGCAGCCGCCAAGCTAGAGTTCACGCTTTGCGTCGCCGGAGCATTACCTCGTGTGGTCGCTCATCCAAGCAGCGGGCTGGCCGATCTGGCCACTGATCTTCGCGTCGGTCATTGCGTTGGCGCTGATCCTGGAGCGGCTGTGGTCGCTGCGCCAGAGCATCGTCGCCCCACCGGGCATGGTCGACAAGGTCCTAGTCGAGTTCAAGCAGGCCGGGACCGCGCCTGAGCTCCTTGCCAGGACCGCGCAGAAGGGGCCGTTGGGTCGCGTGCTCGCTGCGGGACTTGCCAACGTGAAAAGCCCGCGGCCGGTGATGAAAGAGGCGATCGAGGAAGTCGGCCATCTCGTCGCGCACGACCTGGAGCGCTTCCTCACCACGCTGGGCACGATCGCCGCGATGGCGCCGCTGCTCGGCCTGTTCGGCACGGTCGTCGGCATGATCGAGATCTTCGGCTCGCAAAGCGCCGCCGGGTCGAACCCGATCCAGCTCGCGCACGGCATTTCGGTGGCGCTGTACAACACCGCGCTTGGCCTGATCGTTGCGATCCCGAGCATGATCTTCTACCGCCACTTCCGGGCCAAGGTCGACAGCCTGACGCTCGAGATGGAACAGCAGGCGATCAAGCTGGTCGAGCTCGCGCACGGCGAGCGGAAGTAACCGCATGAGCCGCGAAGCAGGGGCCGGAGTCCGACAATGAACCTGCGCGGCAGCCGCGCTCGGGAAGAACCCGAGATCAACTTCATCCCGTTGATCGACGTACTGCTCGTCATCCTGATCTTCCTCATGGTGACGACGACGTATCAGCGCATCGCCGAGTTGCAGATCACGCTGCCCGAGGCGGCGGCCGACCCGATGCAGCAGCGGCCGAAGGAGATCAACGTCGGCGTCGACGCGCAGGGACGCTACGTGATCGACAAGAACGTGTTCCAGTTCACGACCGTGGCCGCGCTCGCCGACGCGCTGAAGCGCTCCGCCGGCGACGCGAAGGAGCCGGTCGTCATCATCAACGCCGACGCGAACGCGACGCATCAGTCGGTCATTCACGTAATGGAGGCCGCGCGCCAGGCTGGGCTGATCCATATCACCTTCGCGACGCAAACACCGGCGAAGTGACGCATCCGTCCGAGAGCGGCCCGCCGCAGGACGGGCCGCGCTTGGAAACGGATGCGTCATCTCGGGCGAGCGCAGCGAGGCCCGGGATCCAAGGTGTTACGCCCGCCCGCCGACAAGCTTGGGCCCCGGGTTTCACCGGGACGACGATGGGGAATCGTGACCGTCTCCGACCGCCTCGTTGCAGCGTGGTACGAGCCGCGGCTCACGCCGTTGACCGCGGCGCTGCTCCCGTTGTCGCTGTTCTTCGGCGCAGCGGTCGCGTTCCGCCGCTTCGCATACCGCGCGGGGTTGTTGCGTAGCGCAGCGCTTCGCGTGCCGGTGATCGTCGTCGGCAGCGTCGTCGCCGGAGGCACGGGGAAGACGCCGCTGACGCGGGCGCTCGCGACGGCGCTGGCGCAAGCAGGCTGGCGTCCGGGGATCGTCAGCCGCGGCTACGGCGGGAGCAACACCGGGCCGCGGGCGGTCCGGCCCGGAGACGACCCTGCCGTCGTCGGCGACGAGCCGCTGCTGCTTGTCGCCGACGCGCTGCCGGTCTGGATCGGGCGCAATCGTGTCGCGGCGGCGCGCTCGCTCCTCGCCGCGCATCGCGACCGCGACGTCGTGCTCGCCGACGACGGACTCCAGCATTACGCCTTGCGCCGGGATTTCGAAATAGCCGTGATCGACGAGGCGCGCGGCTTCGGCAACGCATGCATGCTCCCCGCCGGCCCGCTGCGCGAGCCGCGCACACGGCTCGAGCGCGTCGACGCGGTGGTGCGGCTGGTTGCCGGCCCCGCGCCGCCGGAGTCGCGCGGCAACGGTCGCGAGACGGCGATGACCTACGAACCGTTGCCGTGGCGGAACGTCGCGCGGCCGGACGCGATTGCGAATCCCGACGCATGGCGTACCAGCACGATCCACGCGGTCGCGGGCATCGGCGATCCGGAGCGCTTTTTTGAGCTTCTGCGCCGGCTCGGCTTCGATCCGATCTGCCACGCGTTCCCCGATCATCACCGCTACACGCGCGCGGACCTCGTTTTCCAGGACGCCGCGGCGGTCCTGATGACGGAGAAGGATGCGGTAAAATGCACTGCGTTTGCCGATCCCCGCTGGTGGTACCTGCCGATCCGGGCGCGTATCGATCCCGCGCTGGTCGCGCGGGTGGAAAGGACGATCCGTGGACTCCAAGCTGCTTGAAATCCTGGTCTGCCCCGTGACCAAGGGACCGCTCGTCTACGACCGGCAGCGGCAGGAGCTCATCTCCAAAGCCGCGCGACTCGCGTACCCGATCCGCGACGGCATTCCAGTGATGCTGGAAGAGGAAGCGCGCAAGCTCGAGTCGTCCGAGTACGAGTGAACGGGTGAAAGCGTGAACGGGTGAATGCGGTGTGGGTGTAATTCACTTATTCACTTGTTCACCTTCCTCCTCTCTCGCTTTCTCACTCCTCCACTGCCGTGACCTTCACCGTCCTGATCCCTGCGCGCTACGCGTCCACCCGGCTGCCGGGCAAGCCGCTGCTGGACGTCGCAGGCAAGCCGATGGTCGTCCGGGTCGCGGAGCGCGCGCAGGCGAGCGGGGCGGAACGGGTCGTCATCGCGACGGACGACGAGCGTATCCGTGCCGCGGCGGAGCAACACGGAGTCGATGCCGTCCTCACGCGCGGCGATCATCCCACCGGAACCGATCGGCTGGCCGAAGCCGCGCTTCAGCTCAAGCTCGACGACAAGGCCATCGTCGTCAACGTGCAGGGCGACGAGCCGCTGCTCGAGCCAGCGCTGATCCGCGACGTCGCCGACGAGCTCCGTGCCCATGCCGACGCCGCAATCGCGACGGCGTGTCACCCGATCGACGATCCGGAGGAGGCGTTCAATCCGAACGTGGTCAAGGTGGTCCTCGACCATGCCGGCTATGCGCTTTACTTCAGCCGGGCGACGATCCCGTGGGCACGCGACGCGTTCGCGGTGAAGAGCGACAAACTGCCGCTCGGCCTGCCGTTGTACCGGCATTACGGGCTCTACGCGTACCGGGTCGGGTTTCTGCGCCACTATCCGTCGCTGGCGCCGGCACAAATCGAGCGCTTCGAGGCGCTCGAGCAGTTGCGCGCGCTGTGGCACGGCCATCGCATCGCGGTGCGAATCACCAAGGGTACGCCGGCGCCCGGTGTGGACACGCAAGAGGACCTCGATCGGGTGCGGGCGGTGTATGCGGCGGCACACAGAGCCAACAAGTGAATAGGTGGACAAGTGAACAAGTGAATCAAACCCACGCTGCATGACCCGTTCACCCGTTCACTTGTTCACTCGTTCACTCACAAAAAACATGCGACTCATCCTACTGGGCCCGCCGGGCGCGGGCAAGGGAACCCAGGCCGGCTTCATCCGGGACGCTTACCGGATTCCGCAGATATCGACCGGCGACATGCTGCGCACGGCGGTGAAGGCGGGCACGCCGCTGGGTCTGGCCGCGAAAAGAATCATGGATGCGGGCATTTTGGTCTCCGACGAGATCATTATCGGCCTGGTCAACGACCGTCTGCGCGAGCCGGATTGCGCCAACGGCTATCTGTTCGATGGCTTCCCGCGTACGATTCCCCAGGCCGACGCACTGAAGGCCGCGGGCGTGGCGCTCGACTACGTACTGGAGATCGACGTTCCCGACGCCGCGATCGTGGAGCGGATGAGCGGCCGCCGCGTGCACGTCGCGTCGGGACGCACGTATCACGTGAAATACAACCCGCCGAAGGTGGCCGATCGCGACGACGTGACGGGCGAGCCGCTGATCCAGCGCGAGGACGACCGGGAGGACACCGTAAAAAAGCGTCTCGCGGTCTATCACGCGCAGACCGAGCCGCTGATCGCGTACTACGCCCAGTGGGCGGCCACGGGCGACGCGCGCGCGCCCCGGTTCCGGAGGGTCGACGGGTTGGGTTTGGTCGAGGCGATCCGTGACACGGTGCTCGCGGCGCTGCGCAGTTGACGCGTGAGGGCCGGCGCGGATCAGGCGACACCGCGTTGCCAGAACACGCCCGACCCGTCGATGTCGACCATGCGCTCCACAGTGCCGCGCGAGGCGCGGAAGTCGTTGGACGCTGCCTTGCCAGGCATTCTACAATCGATGCTGTCGGTCACCATTCGAGATCACCCATGCCCGCACGGAATGCCTTCTATGCCCAGTCCGGTGGCGTGACCGCCGTCGTCAACGCCAGCGCTTGCGGCGTGATCGAGACCGCGCGCAGGCACAAGGCACGGATCGGCAAGGTGTATGCGGGCCGCAACGGCATCATCGGCGCGCTGACCGAGGATCTGATCGACACCGGCAAGGAGTCGGCACGCGCGATCGCCGCACTCAAGCACACGCCGGCCGGCGCGTTCGGCTCGTGCCGCTACCAGCTCGCGAGCATCGACAAGAACCCCGCGCAGTACGAGCGCCTCATCGACGTCTTCCGCGCGCACGACATCGGGTATTTCTTCTACAACGGTGGCAACGATTCGGCCGACACTTGCCTCAAGGTGTCGCAGCTCTCCGGAAAGATGGGGTATCCGCTTCTCGCCGTGCACGTGCCCAAGACCGTCGACAACGACCTCGCGGTGACCGACTGCTGTCCGGGCTTCGGCTCGGTGGCGAAGTACGTCGCGACGTCGATGCGCGAAGCGGCGTTCGACGTGGCGTCGATGGCCAAGACGTCGACCCGCGTCTTCGTGCTCGAAGTGATGGGCCGCCACGCCGGGTGGATTACCGCCGCAGTCGGGCTCGCCGACGACGAGTCGACGCCGATCCCGCTGCTGCTGCTGTTCCCCGAGATACCCTTCGACGAGGCCGCGTTCTGCGCCGCGGTCGACGCCAGGGTGAAACAGTTCGGCTACTGTTGCGTCGGTGTGTCCGAGGGGCTGAAAAACGCCGCAGGGAAGCTGCTGGCCGAAGCTGGCACGACCGACGCGTTCGGGCACGCGCAGCTCGGCGGGGTCGGGCCGCTCATCGCCAAGCTGGTCAAGGACCGGCTCGGCCACAAGTACCACTGGGCGGTCGCCGACTACCTGCAGCGCGCCGCGCGCCATCTCGCGTCCAAGACCGATCTCGACCAGGCGTACGCCGTCGGCAAGGCGGCCGTCGAGTTGGCGCTCGCGGGAAGGAACGCGGTGATGCCCGCGATCGTGCGCGTCTCCGACAAACCGTATCGCTGGAAGATCGGCGTAGCGCCGCTCGACCGCGTGGCCAACGTCGAGAAGAAGCTACCCCGCGATTACATCACCGGCGACGGTTTCGGCATCACCGCCAAGGCGAGGAGGTATCTGTCCCCGCTGGTGCGCGGCGAGGACTACCCTCCATTCAGGGATGGACTCCCGAGCTACGTGCGGCTCAAGAACGTCGGCGTGCCGAAGAAGCTCGCGACGGGGTTCACGCTCTGAGCGTCGGACCTCGAGAGTCGAGCATTCTGCATCGAACAGTGGAGTGACCGACGCGCGATGCGCTTCTCACCCCGAACGCCGAACGCTTAACCGTTTGCTGCCATGACCAAGCTCATCGACTATTATTTCACGCCGGTCTCGCCGTTCATGTATCTCGGGCACGACCGCTTCGTCGCCATCGCCCGCAAGCATGGCGCGACGATCGCGGTCAAGCCGATCGATTTGGGCGAGGTTTTTCCGGTGTCCGGTGGATTGCCGCTTTCGAAGCGCGCGCCGCAACGCCAGGCGTACCGGCTGCTTGAACTCAAGCGCTGGTCGGAGTACCTGAGCATGCCGTTGAACTGCCAGCCTAGATATTTCCCCGTCAACGGCGATCTTGCTTCAGCGTGGATTCTTGCTGCGCTGGAGCAAGGGCTCGCTCCGGCGCTGGCGCTGACCGGCGCGGTCGGCCGCGCGATCTGGGAGCAGGAACGCGACGTCGCTGCCGAATCGACGCTGATCGCCATCGCCGAGGAGCTGGGCCTCGGCGCCGCCGCACTGGGCCGCCGCGCCGCGACGTCCGAGATCGCCGCGCGCTACAAGGCGCTCACGCAGGAGGCGATCGAGCGCAAGGTGTTCGGCGCTCCGACGTACATCTACCGGGACGAGCTGTTCTGGGGACAGGATCGGCTCGACTTTCTCACCCGGGCGCTGGCAAAATAGCGAGCTTTCACGGTTCCGCGGTTCCGCGCCGGGCGACGCTCGGGCTTTCGCGAACGCCAGGAACCGACCGGACTTGAGCTGCCGCAAGCCGCGGCCGGGCCCGGATAACAACGCAACGCTTTTGCCACGCTTTGAGGGGATGGTCATGTCATACGCACTTCTGTTCGCGCTCGTCTGCGCGGCTGCCGCATTGATCTACGGCTTCTGGGCGATCACCTGGATCCTGGCCAAGCCCGCCGGGAATGCGCGGATGCAGGAAATCGCCGCCGCGATTCAGGCCGGGGCGCAGGCCTATCTCAATCGCCAGTACACGACGATCGGCATCGTGGGCGCGATCCTGTTCGTGATCATCTGGATCTTTCTCGGCGGAGCGACCGCGGGCGGCTTCGCGGTCGGTGCCGTTCTGTCCGGACTCGCGGGCTACATCGGCATGAACGTTTCCGTCCGCTCCAACGTGCGCACCGCGGAAGCCGCGCGCACCGGCCTCAACGAAGCGCTCGCGGTGGCCTTCCGCGGCGGTGCGATTACTGGGTTGCTCGTCGTCGGTCTCGGGCTGCTCGGCGTCGCCGGCTTCTACTGGTTCCTGACGCAGGCGGGATCGTATGTTCCCAACCCGGGTCAGGAAGGCCTGCACGCCGTGATCCAGCCGCTGGTGGGGCTCGCGTTCGGCGGCTCGCTGATCTCGATCTTCGCGCGGTTGGGGGGCGGGATCTTCACCAAGGGCGCGGACGTTGGCGCCGACCTGGTGGGCAAGGTGGAAGCGGGCATACCGGAAGACGACCCGCGAAATCCCGCAGTGATTGCCGACAACGTCGGCGACAACGTCGGAGATTGCGCCGGCATGGCGGCCGACCTGTTCGAGACCTACGCGGTGACGATCATCGCGACCATGCTGCTCGGCGCCTTACTGCTCAAGGACAACGCGGTCGCGGCGGTGACGTATCCGCTGGCGCTGGGCGGGTTCTCGATCCTGGCATCGATCGTCGGCACGTTCTTCGTCAGTGCGCGGCCCGGTGGCAAGATCATGAACGCACTCTACCGCGGGCTGATCGTCGCCGGTGCGCTCTCGGCGATCGGCTTCCTTGGGATCACCTACTGGATGATGGGCGGCATCGCCGCGACGCACCCGGAGCTCACCATCTGGAGGCTCTGGGGCACGGGTGTGATCGGCCTCGCGCTGACCGCGGCGATGGTGGTCATCACCGAGTACTACACGGCGACCGAGTTCAAGCCGGTGCGCCATATCGCGCAGGCGTCGACGACCGGGCACGCGACCAACATCATCGCGGGACTGGGCGTGTCGATGAAGGCGACCGCGTGGCCGGTGATCGCGGTGTGCGTCTCGATCTACGGCGCGTACTGGCTTGCCGGTCTCTACGGCATCGCCATCGCCGCGACGGCGATGCTGTCGATGACCGGCATCATCGTCGCGCTGGATGCTTACGGCCCGATCACGGATAACGCGGGTGGCATCGCCGAGATGGCGGACTTGCCGGACTCGGTGCGCGCGATCACCGATCCGTTGGACGCCGTCGGCAACACGACCAAGGCGGTGACCAAGGGGTATGCGATCGGCTCGGCGGGCCTCGCCGCGCTGGTGCTCTTCGCCGACTACACGCACGCGCTCGACAGCGCGAACATCCATATCAGCTTCGATCTGTCCGATCACATGGTCATCATCGGCCTGTTCCTGGGTGGCCTGATCCCGTATCTCTTTGGCGCGATGGCGATGGAAGCGGTCGGTCGCGCGGCGGGCGCCGTCGTGATCGAGGTGCGCCGCCAGTTCAAGGAAATCGCCGGCATCATGGAGGGCAAGGCGAAGCCCGAGTACGGTGTGGCCGTCGACATGCTGACCAAGGCGGCGATCAAGGAGATGATCGTGCCGTCGCTCCTGCCGGTGCTGGTGCCGGTGATCGTCGGCTTGGTGCTGGGACCGAAAGCGCTCGGGGGCCTGCTGATGGGGACCATCGTCACGGGGCTCTTCGTCGCGATCTCGATGACGACCGGCGGCGGCGCGTGGGACAACGCCAAGAAATACATCGAGGACGGCAACTACGGCGGCAAGGGCTCCGACGCGCACAAGGCTGCCGTCACGGGCGATACGGTGGGCGATCCGTACAAGGATACGGCGGGCCCGGCGGTCAATCCGTTGATCAAGATCATCAACATCGTGGCGCTGATGATCGTGCCGCTGCT
>JBGPYP010000172.1:0-5685 GCA_041493285.1 Casimicrobiaceae bacterium | reverse complement strand
CTGCGGGCGCAGCGAATAGTTCATCCTATTCGCAAGCCGCGCAACAACGCAGATGAGGCCATTGCGCCGAAACCCGAAGGGACGGGGCTCAGTTGCCAACTGCGCGGGCGATCTGCCGTCGCGCCGCTCGCCCGTGGGGCCTGCCATGGGCTTCGCGTCGCCTCAGTTGGCAAATGAGGCAGCTCATCCCGGAAAGCCGCCGTCGCGGCCACGCGGGGCCCGCTCAGAGGTTCCTTGGTCGCACCCGGTATTCTAGGACGGTCGGCTCGGCGCCGGCTTCCCACATCAAGCAGTAGACCTCTTTGCGCTCGGCGGTGAATTCGCCGGACTCCTGCGTCGCGTGCTCGCGCTCGATCGGCATGATCACCGCGTTCGCGTCGTGATAGTGGATGTTGAATGCGACCGGCGCGACACTCACGAAGTAGAAGTCGATGCGCTCGCCCGGGTCAAGCGCGACGCACTCTTCGTGCAAGGCGTACGGCGCGAGCTCGACGCCGGCCGCGCTCCGCGGCCCGTCGAGCCGGTACGGATCCGCCGCGCACCCGCACGCGACGAGCGCGGCGAGCGCAACGACGCTGCCGGCCCCGCTCTTCAGTCCGCTCATCGCCGCCGGGCGCGGCGCGCTCGCCAGTCCTCGACCAGCAGCGCCCAGCGCTCGTGGTCGCGCCAGCGGCCTGCGATCTTCACGTAGCGGCGCGAAAAGCCCTCGCGCGTGAGCCCCGCACCGCGCGCCAGCGCGATCGAGCGCTCGTTCGTCGGCTGGATGTTTATCTCCACGCGATGCAGCCGCAGCACGCGGAACGTGAGCTCGAGCGTGAGGTCGAGTCCCTCGGCCATGTAGCCGTGGCCCGCGTGCGGTGCCAGCGCGTAATAGCCGACGTAGGTGCTGCGGAACGCGCTGCGCACGATTTCGCTCAGGTTGAACACGCCGACCGGCACGTCGTCGTCGATCCGGCACGCGAGCAGGCCCACGTGCGTCGCGGTCGCGACGCGGCGCGATTCCGGTCCGGCGTAGCGCTTGAGGTACGTGGCGAAGCGCGCGGGCGTCGCAGGCGCCTGGATCCAGTTCCGGTGCAGGCGCGCACTGGCCCGGACTGCGGCGACGAAGCGTTTCGAGTCTGCAGGCTGCGGCCGGCGCAGGTAGACGCGGGAGCCGGCGACGAGCACCGATTTGGGGGCTGGCATAATGGCCGGAATGTTACCGCGTCAATTCGTCGCCCGATGAGCAAATGGGTCGAGGGCAAGGTCATTGGCAAGCGGCAATGGACCGAGCGGCTGTTTTCGCTGCAGGTCGCGGCGCCTACCGTGACCTTCGTCGCCGGGCAATTCGCGCGCCTGGCGCTGCCCGCTCCGCCGGGGTCGAAGGAGCCGATGCTCGGGCGCCCGTACTCTTTCGTCAACCCGCCGGACCGTCCTCCGCACGAGTTCTATTTCAACGTGCTGCCGCAGGGACCGCTGTCGCCGCGACTCGCCGCGCTGGAGGGCGAGGATTCGGTGTGGCTGCTCGAGCGCGCCAACGGGTTCTTCTGCGCCACCGAGCTGCCGGACGCGGCGGCACTGTGGTGCCTCGCGACCGGCACCGGCCTCGGGCCTTACTTGTCGATCCTTCGGACCGAAGAGCCGTGGGAGAAGTTCGAGCGGATCGTGCTGGTTCACGCGGTGCGGCACGCCGCGGACTTGTCGTACGCGGAGACCATCGCGGGCATCGCGGCGGCGCGCGCGGGCCGCTTCACCTTCGCCCCCTTCGTCAGCCGTGAGCCGCACAAGGGCGCGCTGCCGGGCCGGATTCCGGACGCGATTCGCGACGGCCGGCTCGAGGCGTGGACCGGCGTGCCCCTGACTGCCGAGAACGCACACGCGATGCTGTGCGGCAACCCCGACATGGTGCGGGACACGCAGGCGGTGCTCGAGCAGCGCGGGATGCGCCGGCACCGGCGGCGCGAACCCGGGCACTTCACGCTCGAGACCTACTGGTAACCTGACCGTCAGCCCCGGCCGAAGCTGTCGACGACAGACGGCACGGACTCGAGCCGGTGCCCTGGCGAGGGCGGATGCATAGACCCGCTACGGCAACGTTGCCGCATTTTGCGGCTCGCAGCGCGGAAAGCGGCGTTGTCAGCTATCCCGAACCGCCAGCAGCTCGACCTCGAAAATCAGAGTCGCGTCCGGCGGAATGACCCCGCCAGCGCCTCGGCTGCCGTAGGCCATGTCCGGCGGAATGATCAACGTGCGCTTGCCGCCGATGCGCATGCCGGCCACACCTTCGTCCCAACCGCGGATGACGCGTCCTCCCCCGAGCGGGAAACTGAACGGAGACCGCCGATCGAGCGACGAGTCGAATTTTCGGCCTTTTTTATCGGGCAAAGTTGGTTCGTACAGCCAGCCGGTGTAGTGAACAACAACGACTTTGCCCTTCACGGCTTCAGCGCCTGCGCCGACCGTGGTATCGATGGTCTGCAATTGCGTCACCTTGGCATCCAACTTGCTTTGAGTGGGGTTGAGCGCTGTATCAGGGGCTTGTGCGAGAGCGATTCCAGACGGTGCGAGGAACATTGCGGCGACAGCCGAGGCCAGCGCGAGACAGCGAGACAGAACGACTTGTGGTGACATGGCGGCAGTGGTTTCTATGGCGGTGGGAATGAGCGCGCGTCGTTCGCCCAAAGACATTGTCGTAATTCGAGCGATTTCAACCGGCTTTTGCGTTGACAGCGATTATGGGCTATAAACCACGATTCGGCCAAGCCGCGCTCGCGCGCCGCTGCGCAAAGCCCTCTCGGCCGTGAACGGCTCGGATCACGCGCGTAATGCGCCTGCCGAGCGCTGGCAGGCCCGGTCCATGAAAGCAATGCTCGGTTTCCTCACTCCGCGGGCCAACGCGGCCGATCCGCTGCAAAGCGCGAAGAGCGCGGCGGCGTGGCTGCGGCAATTGCCCGCGCTGGACGTGATCGGCAGGCAGCAGCACGTCATCCGCACGCTCGACGCGGTGCGCAAGGGCCAGTTCGGAATGGATCTGAACCGCGTCGGCGCGATCCAGTTCGTCGATGCCGCTCTTGGCGCCGACCGGCGCCAGCTGATCAAGCAGTACGTCGAGAACGCTGAAAGCTCGCCCAAGCTCGCCGATCGCATCTGGCAGGCGCTCTGGGAGATGAGCCAGGCGTTCACGCTCGTTTATCAAGCCGCGCTCGAGGCCGCGTTGACGCAGGCGGCCAACACGCGCTGGAAGTCGGTGCTGCCGCTGTTGTTCGTGCGGCTCGTTCACTTCCACGGCACCGACGCGAAGCTCCGCGTCTTCAAGCACGAACGCTGGATCCCAGCCAAGTGGATGGAGCTGCATCAGGTCTATCTGCGGTCGTGCGAGCTTGGCTGCGACCGAGCGCCCATGGCGCTGCCGGCCGCGGGCGCCGGCGCGCAGCTGTGGTCGGTCGAGCAGGAATATCTATACGTGCTGCTGGTGCACCAGCTCAACACGGGCAATCTCGGCCCGGCCGAGGTCGACTGGGCGGCCTCGCAACTCCGCGCGTGGAGCCGCCGGCTGACGCTGGAGCAGATTCCGAGATCGGTCGAGGGCTTCTTCATCGATCTTGCCGGCCGCTCGGGCCTCATCAAGCGCAACGGCAACGATCGCGGCTCGGTGCTGCGCTACCTCGATACGACGGCGCTCGCCGACGCGATGGACCGTGCGGTTTCCGCGCTGCGCGATGCCGAGGCGACCGACCAGGGCCCGATCGCCGCGATCAACCAGCAGCGGCTGGCGGTGTTGCGCAAGATCCAGCCCGCGCTCTCGCCTTCGGCGCTGGCCGACCTCCGGCGCGACCCGCGTACCGCGGTCGCGGTATCGGCGCGCGTGCGCATCGGCTTATCACGGATCTGCCAGGACCTCGCCGCGAAGGCCGCCGGCGAGACGCCCGCCGACGTTGGCGGCGAGCAGATCGAGGTCTTCCCGGTTGCGGGGGCGCCGCGCGTGCGGCGCAAGGCGCTGGTCGAGGATGATTCGCTCGCCGCGAGCCTGTCGTCGTGGAGCGATCCGGTGTGGGAGATCAAGGATCGCAGCGTCGCGGGACTGCGCATCTCCGCGACCGGAGGCATCGGCCAGAGCCTGTCGCTCGGCGCGCTCGTGGCCGTGCGGCAATCCGATGTCGATGCGTGGCTGCTGGGCGTCGTGCGCCGGCTGAACAAGCTTTCCAACGAGGAAGTCGAGGCGGGCGTCAACATCATCGCCGAGCGCATGGTGGCGGTGACGCTCGCGGCCAAGCGCCGTCCGAACGAGGACATGGGTTACGTGGTCGACGGGCTCGAGATGTCGACGATGGGCGAACGTTTCGGGGGCCTGTACCTCCCGCCGCCGTCGCGTCCCGACAAGCCGCTCGCCATGAAGACGCTGATCGTGGCGACCGCGGAATACGCCGAAGGCCGCAACGTCGTCCTCACGACGGCGAACTCGGTCTACACCGTGGCGTTCAGGCACCTGGTCGAGCAGCGGCCCGACTGGTGCTGGGCGACCATCCAGATCATCGAGAAGCAAGCGCGCGGACCAGGCTGAACCATAGCGACTGCGCGGCCCGTCCGAATGAGGCAGCCGGGCCTGCTCGTGACGCTGGGTGATCAGCCTGTCAGTCGCGTGCCGGGAGCTTCAACGTAATTGTCAGTCCAGGGGGCGAAACTTCAACGTAATACCCCTGCGAAACATGTCCGCCGAGTCGGGCCGCGGCAACGGCGACGACTTGAGAATCGCGCGCTGCACGGCTTCGTCGTAAGCGCGCACGCCGCTCGACTTGACGAGCTGGACGTCGATGATCTCGCCGGTCGGCAACTGGACGATGTCGAACACAGCCTCCGGGTTGCCGGGGATGTCCGGCGGCAGCGTCACGTTTCCCTTGACCTTGGCCTGAATGCGGCGGATGTAGTCGGCATCCGCCTTCGCGCGCGCTGCGTCCGCGGCGATCTTCTGCTGCGTCTGGCGCTCGCGCTCCGCCTGCGCCTTCAGTGCCTCGGCTTCGCGCGCCTGCCGCTCGCGCGCGTCGGCCAGCCGCTTCTCCTGCTGCGCTCGCCGCTCGGCTTCGCGCTTTTCGGCTTCCAGTTTTTCCTTGCGCTCGCGCTCGACCTGTTCCTTTTTCAGACGCTCCTGTTTCTCCTTAAGTGCGATGTCGGGCGCGGGTGGCAGGACGGCGGGCGGTCGCTTGGCCGGCTCGACCGGGGGCTTGGGCTCCGGTTCCGGCTTCGGCGGCTCGGGCGGAGGCTTCGCCGGCTCGATCTTCTCCGGCGGCGGGACGTAGAGCTCCGCGGTCACCGGCTCGGGCTTCGAGTTCTGCCAGTTGACGCTGAAGATGAGGACCAGGACGAACACGGCGTGCACCGTGATGGCCAGGATCGCGGCGAGCCACTTGGCCGCAGACCAGCGCGTTCGCGGGCGCGACGGAGGCATCAGCTCGTCTGGGGGCGGAGCAGCAGCCCGACCTTGCGCACGCCTTTCTGCTGCAGGAGATCGAGCACGCGCACGACGTCTTCGTAACGCACGGCGCGGTCCGCGGCGATCACCACCGCCTGCTCGGGATTCTTCGCCTGCCGGTCGCGGATGCGCGCGATCAACTCGTCGCGCGAAACGCGCACCGGCGCAGTGGCGCCCTCGCGCAGCCATAGCGACTGATCGGTGCGAACCGAGATCTCGAGCGGCGCCACGGGGGTGGT
>JBGPYP010000351.1:0-2675 GCA_041493285.1 Casimicrobiaceae bacterium | reverse complement strand
TCGTCTATGGAGACGGTCTCGCCATTCTCGCGGGCGACGGGCTGCAGGCCGAAGCGTTCGCGCTGCTCGCCCGCGAGCCGGCCAGCGACGACCCGGCGATCGTCGCGCGCAAGCTGCGCGTGATGCGTGTCGTCGCCGATGCGGCTGGATCGACCGGCATGGTGGGTGGACAGGCGATTGACCTGCAAGCGGCGGGACACGCGCCTGGCCACGCGCTCACGCTCGACCGAGACCTCCTGCGCGCGATGCACGCCCGCAAGACGGGCGCGCTGATTCGTGCCTCGGCCATAAGCGGCGCGATCATGGCCGGCGCCGACGATGGGACGATCCGCGCCGTCGATCGCTACGCCGCGGAGCTCGGCCTCGCGTTTCAGATCGTCGACGATATCCTCGACGTCGAAGGGGACGCCGGCGAGCTCGGGAAAACGGCGGGGAAAGACGCAGTCGGCGCGAAGCCGACGTATCCCGCGCTCTTCGGCATTGATCGCTCACGCGCCCTGGCCAGCGAATGTGTCACACGTGCGCGCCAGACGCTGGCCGATGCGCGGCTGACGGAGGGGTGGCTGGGTGCGATCGCGGATTGGGTGGTGTCGCGCCGGAGCTAGAGCGGTTTTTCACGACGGCGTATCACGAGGCACGAAGAGCCACAAAGGCCACGAGGGCTTTTGATCAAAGAACTTCGTGTTTCTTCGTGCCCTTCGTGGCTTCGCGATGCAACGGCCTGGAATGAGCCGCTACGACGATGTGAAAGAGTTATTGGTTTAGTGTGCCGTCCTCGTGATTTGATCAGTGTGCCAAAGAGCAAGACGCGGCTAGACGTCGTCCTCGTCGAGCGCGGCCTCGTACCGTCTCGCGAGCGCGCCCGCGCACTGATCCTGGCCGGTCAGGTGAAGGTCGACGGGCAGGTCGTGTCGAAGGCCGGCGCGCCGGTCGCGAACGCCGCGCAGGTGGAACTGGTCGCGCCCGATCATCCGTACGTCGGGCGGGGCGGGGTTAAGCTCGCGCACGCGCTCGAGGCCTTCGGCATCGACCCGACGGCGCGCCGCGCGCTGGACATCGGCGCATCGACCGGCGGGTTCACCGATGTGTTGCTGCAACGGGGCGCGGCCAGCGTCATCGCGCTCGACGTCGGCCACGGGCAGCTCGATTGGCGGTTGAGAACCGATCCGCGCGTGATGGTTCGCGAGGGCGTCAACGCGCGCGCGCTGACGAGGGGCGATGTGCCGCACGCGGTGGATCTGGTGACGATTGACGTCGCGTTCATCTCGCTCGGCCATCTCTTTCCCGCGCTGCCGCCGTTTCTGGCGCCGGGGGCGGATGTCGTGGCACTCGTGAAGCCGCAGTTCGAAGCGGGACGTCATGAAGTCGGCAAGCACGGATTGGTGACCGATCCGGCAGTGCACGCCGATGTGATCGCGCGGGTCACGGCGCAGGCCGAGGCGGCCGGCCTGAAGCGCGTCGGCATGACGCCGTCGCCCATTACGGGCGCAACCGGCAACCAGGAGTTTTTTCTCCATCTCAGATGGCAGGTCTAAAAGACCTGCGCTACGAGTGTGTATGACGACACAACCGTTTCCACCCGTCTCGCGCGTCGGGATCGTGGCCAAATCGCACTTGCGCGCGGCGGCGCCGCATCTGGTCGAGATCTCGGCGTGGCTCGAGGCGCGCGGCGTCGGCGCCGTATTCGAGACGGCGACCGCCGCCCTGATGCCGCCGTCGGGCGACCGGCGCGTCGCCGACAAACAGAGGCTCGTCGCCGAGGTCGGCATGGTGCTCGTCCTCGGCGGCGATGGCACGCTGCTCGGCATGGCCGACTGCATCGGCGAAGCGGGGCTGGGCATCCCGATTCTCGGGGTCAACTTCGGCGGCCTCGGGTTCCTCACCGAAGTGACGCTGCCGGAGCTTTACCCGTCGCTCGAAGTGGCGCTGACCGGACGCGCGCCGGTCGAAGCGCGACTGATGCTGCGATCGACGACGCTCCGCGAAGGCGCGCCGTTTCGCAATCATATTGCGCTCAACGACGTGGTGATCACGAAGGCCGCGCGGGCGCGAATGATCGATCTGTCGGTCTCGGTCGGCGACGAGTTCGTCACGCGCGTGAAGGCCGACGGCCTCATTGTCGCCACGCCGACCGGATCGACGGCGTACAATCTCGCCGCCGGAGGCCCGATCGTGCAGCCGAGCGTCGATGCGCTCGTCCTCACGCCGATTGCCCCGCACACACTGACCAATCGCCCGATCGTCATTCCGGCGTCGTCGTCAGTGCGGGTGCAGCCGTTGATGGACGAGCGCGACGAGGTCTTCGTCAGCTTCGATGGTCAGGCGGGATTCCAGCTGCAGGCGGGCGACGAGATTCGAGTCTGCCGCGCCGATACGCCCCTTCGGCTCATTCGTCCCTCAACACGGAGCTATTTCGAGAGGCTCCGGCAGAAGCTCAAATGGGGTGAACGGTAAATGCGGACGGCCACTCCCGAGGCCGAGAGTCTCCGCTCGAGGCCGAGGTCTTCTAGCGCGTCGTGGGGGTGGGGCCCCACGCGCAATTAGAAAGCGCCTGCGGCCGGCGCGAGGAGAGCGAGTCTTCGAGCGCCGCAGCGCCAGCGCGTGGGGGTGGGGCCCCACGCGCCGTAATTAACGATGCAGACGTCTCTCCCGGAAGTACTGCACCTGATATTTCT
>JBGPYP010000026.1:0-14721 GCA_041493285.1 Casimicrobiaceae bacterium | reverse complement strand
CGAGATACGCGCCCCAGGGCCAAGCCGCGATCGCGACACGCACGGGATTCAATTTGGCCGCGACGCCCATCGCCTCCGAGCCGTAGAACACCAGCGGGCGCAGGTAGCACGAGTCCAGTCCGTTTCGGCGCACGCAATCCTTCTGTGCCGCATCGAGCTCGTCCTTGCCGTAGGGGATCTTCATGCCGAAGATCTGCGCCGAGCGGAACAGACGATCGGTGTGGTCGCGCAAGCGGAAAATCGCGGGGCCGGCGGCGGTCTTGTAGCAGCGCACGCCCTCGAACACGCCCAGGCCGTAATGCAGCGTGTGCGTCAGGACGTGCGTGGTGGCGTCGCGCCACGGCACCAGCTTACCGTCGTACCAGATGAACCCGTCGCGGTCGGCCATCGACATGGCGGCTGTCCCAAGCGTTGCAAAGCTGCTATTTTAGCCGAAATCCGGGCCCGACCGCGGCCTGCCAGGACGCGCCGAATACGTGAATCCACAGTTCGTCGACCGCGGTGCGCGCCGCCGCCTGCGGCGCCGCGTCGACGCGGGCCGAGGGTGCACCTTGCAAACGGATCTGGTGCTGCAGCCGTCGGTACTCGCGGTAAGCGTCGGCGACCGTCGCCGCCAGCGGCGGCGGCACCAGACCCAGCTCGCCGGCGCGCGCGAGCAACGCGATGTTGCCGACGTTCGCCGTGAGCGAGCGATGCTCGCGACTGTGGCGCAGCACGAGGTATTGAACGGTGAACTCGACGTCGACCATGCCGCCCGGATCGTGTTTGAGGTCGAACAGCAACGTCCTGTTCGGGTGCCCCGCGTGCATCCTGCGCCGCATCTCGACGACGTCGTTGCGCAGCCGCTGCGGCTCGCGGGGCAAGCACAGAATCGCTTGGCGCTCGGCTTCGAACGCGACGCCGATGGTCGCGTCGCCGGCAACGAAGCGCGCGCGCGTGAGCGCCTGGTGCTCCCAGGTCCACGCCTGCTCGCGCTGATAGCGCCGGAACGCATCGAAGCTCGACACGACCAGCCCACTGGCGCCGTCGGGTCGCAGCCGCAAATCGGTGTCGTAGAGCCGGCCCGCGGGAGTCGTCGTGGTGAGCCAGGTGTTCAAACGATGCGCCAGCCGCGCATAGCGTTCCGGAGCGCTCTCGTCGGGATCGTCGTACAGGAATACCAGATCGAGGTCCGACGCGTAGCCGAGCTCCTTCCCGCCGAGCTTGCCATAGCCGACGATGGCGAACTTCGGCGAGGCCGCCGGGCCGTCGGTGTGCATATGCGCCCAGCAATGCTCAAGGGTCGCCCCGAGCACCACATCGGCCAGGGCGGAAAGGTGATCGGCGAGCCGCTCGACGCTGAGCAGGCCGTTCAGATCCTGGGCGAGCAGGCGGAAGGTCTGCGCGTGCTGGAAATGGCGCAACGCGTCCATCTGCCGCTCGGTATCGTCGACGTGCGCGGCGAGTTGCCCGTCGAGCTCGCGCCGCCACGCGCTCCAGTCGGGCTCACCCAGCAGCGCGCGGCTGTCGAGCAACTCGTCGAGCAGGATCGGGTGCCGGGTGAGGTACTCCGCGGCCCACGCGCTCGCGCCCATGAGCTGCGCCAGGCGCGGCAGCATAGGAGGATGTTCGACCAGCAGCGCGAGGTAAACGCTGCGGCCGCTGATCGTCTCGAGCAACGTGAGCAGGCGGTCGAAAACCACTGCGGCCTCGACCGGCGGCGATAACCTCGGAGCTTCTGCGGCGGCGCGGAGCAGTTGCGGCACCAGCGCATCGAAGCGCTGCCGCGACAGCGTCGGCAGTTGCAGATAGCGTGCGCTCCGGCGCACGCGAGCGAGCGTCTCAGTGACCGAGACCGGCGCGGCGTAGCCTGCGGCGGCGAGCGCCGCGTACTGAGCGTCCTCGGGCGCGGGGTCGAGCCAGACCGCGGCCAGCGGATCGTCGTCCGGTGCGCCGTTGGCGCCGAACACGACGTCGAAGTGGCGCCCTACGGCAGCGCGGTGGTTGTCGACGCGCAGGCTCAGTGCAGCTGCGTCTGACGCGCCGCAAGCGCGGGCGAGCGCGTCCTGCTCCGCGGCATCCTTCGGGAGGTCGTGGGTCTGTCGATCGTCGCGATACTGCAGCCGGTGCTCTAGGTTGCGCAGGAAAACGTACGCTGCGGACAACTCGGCGACGGCCGGCCGGGGCAGCGAACCGCGCGCCCCCAGGGCCGCCAGCGCCGGCAGCGTTCCGCGCACGCGCAACGCCGGCTCCCTGCCTCCGCGCACGAGCTGCAGCGCCTGCACGATGAACTCGATTTCGCGGATCCCGCCGGGCCCCAATTTGATGTTGCGCGCGTAGTTCTTGCGGCGGCCCTGCTCGCGGATCTGGCGGTGCACGTCGCGCAAGCCGGCATACGCGTCGTAGTCGAGGTACTTCCGGAACACGAACGGCGCGATCAGCCGTTCGAGTTCCGCGCCGCGATCGCCGGTCAGCGGCCGCGCCTTCAGCCACGCGTAGCGCTCCCAGGTCCGACCCTGCGCCACCAGGTAATTCTCCAAGGCCGCGAACGACGACGACAGCGGGCCGCTGTCGCCGTAGGGACGCAGGCGCATGTCGACGCGAAAGACGAAGCCGTCGGCGGTGACGTCGCCGAGCGCGGCGACGATACGCCGTCCGAGCCGGTCGAAGAACTCCTGGTTAGCCACCGACTTTGGCCCCGCGGTCATGCCGTCCTCGGGGTAGACGAACACAAGATCGACATCCGACGAAACGTTGAGCTCGGCGCCGCCGAGCTTGCCCATGGCAACGACGATAAGGCGCTGCGGGGCGCTGCTGTCCGCACCGACCGGCTCGCCGTGCGTGCCCGCGAGCAGACGATGATGCGCGTCGACCGCAGCGGTGATCGCGACCTCCGCAAGCCGCGTTTGGGTCATGCAGACTTCGGTCAGATCGGCGCGGCCGGTGAGATCGCGCAGCAGCGTCGCGAGTGCGACCTGCGCTCGCAGCGTGCGCAGCGCCGCCGCCAGCGCGGCGGAATCCGTGGCGGAGTGCGCGGCAGCGCCGACGGCCTCGAGGTCGGCTGCATCGACCGTCGCCGGACGATCGATCGCGGCCAGAACGCGGCCTGCGAGCTCGGGTCGAGCCGTGCGCAAGCGTGCAGCATAGCGACTGAACTCGAAGGCTGCGTCGAGGTCCATGCGGGGAGATAACGGGCGGCCTGCGGTTCCAAGGGTAAAATCACTCGCCCAAGCCTATCATGCCCTTGCCGAGCGCCCGCCCCGACGCAATCCCTGCCGCGAAGTCGCTGCCACGCGCGATCCTGCGCGTCGGCAGCCGCGTGCTCGTCGCCCTGATCGCGGCGTTCTGCGTTCTGCTGCTCGCCGTTCGCTTCATCGTCTTGCCCCAACTCGAGAGCCATCGCGCGCAGATTACCGAACTGCTCGCGCAGCAGATCGGGCAGCCGGTCGCACTCGGCGGGCTCGCCTCGGGATGGGACGGCTGGAACCCCCGGCTCGACGTCAAGGACTTTCGCATCGTCGACCGGACCAGCGGCGCGCCGGTACTGAGCTTGCCGGCGCTGCATCTGACGGTCGCGTGGACGTCGCTCCTGTTCGTCGATCTGCGCTTCAAGGAACTCGTGTTGGAGCGGCCGGAACTCGCGGTGCGGCGCGATTCGTCCGGCATGTTGCACGTCGCCGGCCTCACTTTCGATCTTGGAGAGCCGCGCGAGGATTCGAGATTCGCGGACTGGCTGCTGCGGCAGCGGCGGATCCTGATCCACGACGGCGCGATCGTCTGGAGCGACGAGCAGCGCGCCGCGCCGCCGCTGGAACTCAAGCGCGTCGAGTTTCGGCTGGAGAACCGTTTCGGCCGCCATCGGTTCGGCCTCACCGGCACGCCGCCGGCGGAGGTCGCGGCGCCGATCGACCTCCGCGGCGACGTGAACGGACGCTCGCTCCGCGAATGGCGCACCTCGTCGGGACGGCTCTACGCCCGACTCGATTACGCCGATGTCGCGGCGTGGCGGGCGTGGCTGCCGCTGCCCATCGACGTCCGGAGCGGCAAGGGCGCGCTGCGCGTCTGGCTCGAGTACGCGAACGGAGAGCCGCGCGAGATGGTTGCCGATCTCGTGCTCACCAATGTGCAGACGAGGCTCGCGCCGGAGTTGCAGGAACTCGCGCTGGCGCGGCTCGAGGGGCGCGTCGGCTGGCGCGGCGAGGCTGGGACGCGCCAGTTCTTCACCCAGCATCTCGCGTTCACCGGCGTCGGCGGCGCGCGCTTCGATCCCACGGACTTCAAGCTGACGCTCCACGACACGACGGGAGGCCGCGTCGCCGCAGGGGCGATCGAATTTTCCAACTTGCAGCTCGCGCCGCTGACGCAAGTCGCCGAGAACCTGCCGCTGCCCGAGCGCTGGCGCCAGGACCTCGCTCGCTACGACCCGCGGGGCACGCTGACGGAAGGCTCGCTGCAATGGGATGGCGAGGCGACCGCACCGGCAAGCTTCGCCGCCAGCGGACGGTTCGCCAATCTGGGACTCGCCGCGCAAGAGAGATGGCCCGGGTTGAGCGGTGTGTCGGGAAGCTTCGAGGCGACCCAGAAGGGCGGGTCGGTGAAGCTCGCCAGCCGTGCGGCCACCATCGAGCTGCCGCGGGTCTTCGAGGAGAGGGTCGCGCTGGACAGCGTCCAGGGCCGCATCGTTTGGGAACACGCCGATGGCGAGACCGCGATCACGCTCGAAGGGCTCGCCTTCGCCAATGCCTACATCGCCGGCTCCGCCAGCGGCACGTACCGCACGGCCGCCGAGGGGCCGGGAACGATCGATCTCACCGGGCAGCTCGCGCGGGCTGATCTCCGAGAGGCGTATCGTTACCTGCCGGTCACGCTGCCGCCGGCCGCTCGCGCTTGGCTGCGGCGCAGCCTCGCCGACGGGACGGCGAGTGACGGGCGCCTGAAGCTCAGCGGCAACCTGGCCGATTTCCCTTTCGCCGACGCGAAGAAGGGCCAGTTCCAAGTCGCGGTCAAGGGTCAGGGCGTGACCCTTGATTACGCCGACCAGTGGCCGTCCCTCAACGAGGTTGACGGCGAGCTGCGCATCGACGGTCCGCGCCTCACCGTCGAGGCGCGCAGCGGCCGCGTCTTCACCGCGGCCATTGCGCACGCCAAGGCGGAAATCGCCGATCTGCGCTCCGCCGAGCGGGTGGTCCGGATCGATGGCGAAGCGGCGGGCCCGACCAGCGATTTTCTGCGCTTCGTCGCCGAAAGCCCGTTGGCGGAATCGACCAATCACGTCGCCGAGGGCGCCGAGGCCGGAGGCACAGGCAGGCTTGCGCTAAAGATCGAGATGCCGATTGCCAAGCCGAGCACTCATCGCGTCGACGGGGAGTACAGCTTTGCCGGCAACCGCCTGAAGCTTGCCGGAGGCGTTCCGGTGCTCAATCAGGTAAGCGGCAAGCTCGCCTTCACCGAGCGCGACGTGCGCGCGCAGCAGCTCACCGCCGAGGTTCTGGGCGGGACGGCACGGTTGACGATCGCGGGCGGCGCCGGGCGCGTCCATGTCGCCGGCCAGGGCACTGCCGATCTCGCGCAGCTTCGGGTCGAGTTTCCGAAGGCGGCGCTGGCCAAACGCATGTCCGGCACGACCGATTGGCAACTGGCGATCGACGCCGGCGGTGAGGTGTCGACCGGAACGCTCGAAACAAGCCTGCGTGGCGCGAGCATCGATCTCCCGGCACCGCTCGGCAAAGCGGCGGGCGATCCGGTGCCGCTCAGGCTGGAGCGCCGCTCCACCGAGCGCGGGCGCGACACGATTGCGGTCCGCTATGGTCGCGTCGGTCAGCTCACACTCCAGCGGCGCATCGCCGGGACCACCACCACCGTTGACCGCGGCCTGCTCGTTCTCGGTGACGGCGGCGGCGAGCCGGACCGCGCGGGGTTATGGATCCGCGGCCGCGTCGACTCGCTCGACGCCGACGCCTGGCTCGTCGTCAAGCGCGACGCCGAGGTCGCCGGCGCGACCGACGATCTGCCTCTCGCCGGTGTCGACGTCACGGTAAACGAGTTCGACGTCTTCGGGCGACGCTTCAACGACCTTCACCTAGGCGCGACGCGCGGCGCGGATGGCTGGCAGATCGACCTCCTCGGACGCGAACTGGCGGGCAGGGCGCAGTGGCAGGGCGCCGGGCCGACGCGTCCGAACGGGCGCATCGTCGCGCGGTTGCAACGCCTGACCGTCCCCGCGCCGGCACCCGCGGTGGAGGTCGCTGCCGCCACCGCCGCGTCGGCGAAGGCCGAGGCGACCGCCGCGTCGAATCCCTGGCCGGAAATCGACATCGTCGCCGACAGCTTTCTGTTGCGCGGGCATGATCTCGGCCAGCTGGAGCTGACCGCGCAGCCGCGCGGCGCCGATTGGCAGATCCAGCACATGCAGCTCGCCAACGACGACGGCAAGCTGTCGGCCGAAGGCTGGTGGCGCGCCTCCGGACGGGCGCAGCTCACGACGCTCGATGCCGAACTCGACATCGTCGATGCAGGCAGGTATCTCGCGCGCTTCGGTGTCCCCGACGCCGTACGCGGCGCGCCGACCAAGATCCGCGGCCAGCTCGCCTGGGCCGGCGGACCGGAGGCGTTCGACTATCCGACGCTCTCCGGTGCGTTTCGCATCGATTCGAGCACCGGGCAGTTCACGAAACTCGACCCGGGCGTAGGCAAGCTGCTCGGCGTGCTGTCGCTGCAGTCGCTGCAGCGCCGGCTCTCGCTCGATTTCCGCGACCTGTTCGGCGAGGGTTTCGCTTTCGACGAGCTCACCGGCGACGTGCGCATCCAGAATGGCGTGATGCGCAGCGACAATCTGCGTATCGCCGGCCCGGCGGCGCGGGTCTCGATCAGCGGCGAGGCCGACATCGCGAAGGAAACGCAACAACTCAAGGTGCGTGTGCAGCCATCGCTCTCCGCGGGCGTGTCGGTGGGCGCGGCCATGCTGCTGCTGGCCAACCCGATCATCGGCGCCGCGGTCGCGGCCGGCTCGCTGCTGGCGCAGAAAGTCCTGCAGGATCCGATCGAGCAGATTTTCTCCTACGAGTACGTGATCAGCGGCAGCTGGTCGGACCCGGTGGTCGAGCGCAGCGGGCGCCAGCCCGCCGGCGGCGTCGGTCCGGCGGCGGCCGCGGACGACCGGCGATGAGCAGCGAACGTTTCCGTGTCGCTGCCGTGCAAACGCTGTCGGGCGGCGACGTCGACGCCAACCTGCGCGCGATCGAGCCGCTCGTCGTCGACGCGGCGCGTCAGGGCGCGCGGCTGGTCACGCTGCCGGAGTATTTCGGCGTTTTCGGTGCGCATGCGAGCGACAAGGTTGCCGTACGCGAGGCCGACGGCGCCGGCGTGCAGCAATCGTTTCTCTCTCGCGTCGCACGCGACCACGGCATCTGGCTGATCGGCGGCACGGTGCCGATCGCGATCGCCGATCCCACGCGCGTGCGGAGCGCTGCGCTGGTCTTCGGCCCCGATGGGCGACGCGTCGCGCGCTACGACAAGATCCATTTGTTTGCCTTCAGCCAGGGCGATGAGCGCTACGACGAGGGCCGGACGATCGAGCCCGGGACCGAGCCGGTCGCGTTCGATGCCCCCTGCGGCCGGGTTGCGCTGTCAGTGTGCTACGACCTCCGTTTTCCCGAGCTCTATCGCCGCTTCTGCGAGGTCGCGCTCATCGTCGTGCCCTCCGCGTTCACCGCCGTGACCGGCGCGGCGCACTGGCATGTGCTGCTCAAGGCGCGCGCCATCGAGAACCAGTGCTATGTGCTCGCCGCGGCGCAGGGCGGCGTGCACGACAACGGCCGGCGCACTTATGGCCACAGCGTGCTCATCGACCCTTGGGGCGTCATCCTGGACGAACGCGACGAAGGACCCGGCGTCGTCGTCGGGGACATCGACCCCGAGCGCCTGGCGCAAGTCCGACGCGACCTCCCTGCGCTCGAGCATCGCCGTCTATGATGCGCACCGCGGCCGCGGCGGTGCGGCGCAACGGCTTCGACCACGACCTGGCGATCGTCGGTGCCGGCTTCGCGGGCCTGGCCTGCGCGCGTTCCGCGGCGCGACGCGGGCTTTCGGTCGTGGTCCTCGAGCGTCAAGCCTGGGCCAGTGCGCCGGATTGCGAGCGCAATCTACTTCCACCGTCGTGCCGGCGACCCCGAAGCATCCGGCGAGACGGCGAGCGAAGGCAGGCGTAGCCCGGGGTGACGCCCGGGAGCGGTCTTACGATGAACTGGCGCCGCGGGCCTTCAACAACACCAGCACCGCGCCGGAGCCACCGGCGTGGCGTGGGGCTTCGCAGTACGCCAACACCTCGTCGCGCTGCGCCAGCCAGCGCCGCACCTTGCCCTTGAGTACCGGTTCGCGGTTGGGTGAGGACAATCCTTTGCCGTGCACGATGCGCACGCAGCGCCAGCCCCGGCTCCGCGCATCGTTGAGGAACTCCGTCAGCGCGTCGCGCGCCTCGTCGCGATTGAGGCGATGGAGATCCAGCTCACCCTGGACCGACCACACCCCGCGCCGCAACCGGACCAACACGTCAGCGGCGAGTCCCTTGCGCAGGAAGGTCTGCTCGGCCTCGTGTTCCTGTCCCGCCTCCCACGCTGCCGGCGACGGCTCGATGCCATATCTGCTTGCCGCAAGCGCTTCGGCTTCGTCGGCGAGACGCTTGACCGCGACGGTCGCGGGACGGGCGCGCGGGATCGTCGCGCGATTGGCGGATCGGAGCGGCTCGACGTCGGCGAACGCCTGCTGCAGATCGACGTCGTCGCCGGGGCTCGGGGGCGCTGCCGCACGCGTCTCGGGCGGTGGCTTGGCCTTGCGCGGCGCCGGCGCGGATTTTTGCGCTTGCGCGAGCAGACTCTTCAGCTCGCTCAACTTCGCCATCTGCGTGCCTCTGGCACCGCCGGCGTCAGCCGCCAGTCAATGGGCGACCGTTTCGAGATACGCTTCGGCGTCCAGCGCCGCCATGCAGCCGGTGCCGGCGCTGGTGACCGCCTGGCGGTAGACGTGATCGGCGACGTCTCCAGCGGCGAACACGCCCGCGGCGCTCGTGCTCGTGGCATCGCCCTCGCTGCCGCCCTTGACCTCGATATAGCCGTTCTTCATCGCCAGCTGGCCCTCGAAGAGTTGCGTGTTCGGCGTGTGGCCGATGGCGATGAACACGCCTTGCACCTCGAGTTCGCGGGTCGCGCCATTGCCGATGTGTTTCACACGCACGCCCTTGACCCCCGACGCGTCGCCGGTGACCTCGTCGAGCACGTGGTCCCACAGGACGCGCACGTTGCCGTCATCTTTGCCCTTGGCCAGCAAGCGGTCGACCAGGATCGCCTCGGCGCGGAACTTGTTCCGGCGGTGGACGACGGTCACCTGCCGGGCGATGTTCGACAGATACAGCGCCTCCTCGACTGCCGTGTTGCCCCCGCCGACGACCACGACATCCTGCCCCTTGTAGAAGAAACCGTCGCAGGTCGCGCAGGCGGACACGCCCTTGCCCATGAACGCCTGCTCGGACGGCAGACCCAAGTACCTTGCCGAGGCGCCCGTGGCGATGATCAGCGCGTCGCAGGTGTATTCGCCCGCATCGCCGATCAGGCGCAGCGGGCGCGCATCGAGCCTGGCGGTATGTATCTGGTCGAAGACGACCTCGGTCTCGAACCGCTCGGCGTGCTTCTGGAACCGCGCCATCAACTCGGGACCCTGGATGCCGTCGGCATCGGCCGGCCAGTTGTCGACGTCGGTCGTGGTCATGAGCTGGCCGCCCTGCGCGAGACCGGTGATCAGCACCGGTTTCAGGTTCGCGCGCGCAGCGTATACTGCGGCGGTGAACCCCGCCGGACCGGAGCCCAGAATCAGCAGCCGGGTATGTCGGGTGGTCATGGTGACAGCTCGAGGGTCGTCTTTGCGGCGAAAACCCGTGCGATTCTAACCGATGTGGGGGGTGTTCTCTCCAAGCCAAGGGAGCTCGGGCCCACGCATCCGGCCAGTATATAATGTGCTGCGTGAAATACACCCCGCAATTCAATGATTTTATGAAGGAATGATGCCGAGATGAGACGTCGGCCCATGCCTTCGGACGCGATGTTTTCGCCGCGACACGCGGCGCTGATCCGCGAGTCGTGGTGGCTGCTGGTCGTCGCCGCGGTCGCATTCCTGACGCTGATCCTGGCGACGTATCACAAGACCGATGCCGGGTGGTCGTTCTCCGGCACCGCCACGACGATACAGAATAAAGGCGGTTGGGTCGGCGCCTGGGTTGCCGATTTGCTGCTCTACCTTTTCGGCCTGTCGGCGTGGTGGTGGGTTTTCGCCGGCGTCGTGCTGGTCGTCGCAGGCTACCGGCGCGTGAGTGCGCAGGGCTGGCTCGACAGCACCGCCGCGGAGCGGCATCACCCGTGGCTGGCGGTGCCGGGGTTCATCGTCGTGCTCCTGGCGAGCGCGGCGCTCGAAGCGCTGCGCCTGTATCGGCTGCCGGCAATGCTGCCGCAGTCGCCGGGGGGCGCGGTCGGCGATCTCATCGGCGTCGGTCTCGCGAAGGCCATGGGGTTCAACGGCGCAACGCTGCTGCTGCTCGCGCTGCTCGCGGCGGGCTGGTCGCTGCTCACGGGCATGTCGTGGATCCGGCTGATGGAACGCATCGGCGGCGGTATCGAGACGGCGGTCGCGTGGGTCCGGCAGCACCGCGAGGAGCGGCGCGACCGCCAAGTCGGTGCCGCGGCATTCGAGCAGCGCGAGCACGCCGTCGAGATCGCACGCGAAATCGACGACGAGCGCGAACCCGTCGTCGTCGTACCGCCGGTGTTCGAGGTGCCGAAGTCCGAGCGCGTGGTCAAGGAGCGGCAACGCCCGCTGTTCCAGGACCTTCCCGATTCGCCGCTGCCGCCGCTGGCGTTGCTCGAGGACGCGCCGTCGGCGCAGGAACAGGTGAGCGCGGAAACGCTCGAGTTCACGTCCCGTCTGATCGAACGCAAGCTGGCGGACTTCGGCGTCGCGGTGAAGGTGCTCGCCGCGTACCCCGGGCCGGTGATCACGCGCTACGAGATCGAGCCGGCGATCGGCGTCAAGGGCAGCCAGATCGTGGGCCTGATGAAGGATCTGGCGCGCGCGCTGTCGGTCGTCAGCATCCGCGTGGTCGAGACGATCCCCGGCAAATCGTGCATGGGGCTCGAGTTGCCGAATCCCCGCCGCCAGCTCGTGCGTCTGGTCGAGCTGTTGTCGTCGGCGGCATACAACGACATGCCGAGCTCGCTTTCGCTCGCGCTCGGCAAGGACATCGCGGGCAAGCCGGTGATCGCCGATCTGGGACGGATGCCGCATCTGCTCGTCGCCGGCACGACCGGCTCCGGGAAGTCGGTGGCGTTGAACGCGATGATCCTGTCGCTCATCTACAAGGCCGAGCCGCGGCAGGTGCGCCTGATCCTGATCGATCCGAAGATGCTCGAGCTGTCGGTGTACGAAGGCATTCCGCACTTGCTCGCGCCGGTCGTCACCGACGTGAAGCTCGCCGCCAACGCGCTGCACTGGGGTGTCGGCGAGATGGAGCGGCGCTACCGGCTGATATCGACGCTGGGCGTGCGCAACCTCGCGAGCTACAACGCCCGCGTCGCCGAGGCGCGCAAGGCGGGCAAGCCGCTCAAGAACCCGTTCTCGTTGACGCCCGAAACGCCCGAGCCGATCGAAGAGATGCCGCTGATCGTCATCGTGATCGACGAGCTGGCGGATCTGATGATGGTGACCAGCAGGAAGATCGAGGAGCTCATTGCGCGCATCGCGCAGAAGGCGCGTGCCGCCGGGATCCACCTGATCCTCGCCACGCAGCGGCCATCGGTAGACGTCATCACCGGGCTCATCAAGGCCAACATCCCGTCGCGCATTGCGTTCCAGGTTGCGAGCAAGGTCGATTCGCGCACCATCCTTGATCAGATGGGCGCCGAGACATTGCTGGGGCAGGGCGACATGCTCTACCTGCTGCCGGGCACGGGCCATCCGCAGCGCGTGCACGGCGCGTTCGTGTCCGACGGCGAAGTGCACCGCGTGGTGGAGCACCTGAAGGCGCAAGGCGGCCCGCAGTACCTGGACGGGATACTCGACGCCGGAGGCAACGGCCAAGGGGAGGAGGGCGTCAGCGTCGACGGTGCCGACGCCGAGGCCGATCCGATGTACGACCAGGCGGTCGCCGTGGTGCTCAAGACGCGCCGCCCATCGATTTCGCTGGTCCAGCGCCACCTGCGCATCGGCTACAACCGCGCCGCGAGGCTGATCGAGCAGATGGAACGCGCCGGCCTCGTCTCACCGATGCAGACCAACGGCAATAGGGAAGTGTTGGTGCCAGCGGGAAAGGAATAGCCCTTGCTGTTGCGTCTTTTCATCGGTGTTCTGTGCGTGCTCCCGACGCTTGCCCAGGGCGCGAACCTGGAACGCCTGCGCGCGTTCGTGCGCGACACGCAGACCGCGCGTGCGGCATTCACCCAGACGGTGACCGACAAGAACGGCCGCGCCAGATCGGAGGCGAGCGGCGAATTTGCGATCGCGCGGCCGGGAAAATTCCGCTGGACGGTCGAAAAGCCGTACCAGCAGCTGCTGGTGGGCGACGGCGATCGAGTCTGGATCTACGACGCCGACCTGAATCAGGTCGTCAAGCGCAGGAACGATCAGGCGCTCGGGACGACGCCCGCGGCGCTGCTCGCGGGCAAGGACGACGTCGAGCGCGTGTTCGACTGGCGCGACCTGCCGACCGCCGGCGGGCTCGACTGGCTCGGGGCGACGCCCAAGGACAAGGAGTCCGCGTTCACCGAAATCCGTCTCGGCTTCGACGCCACGGGACTCGCCGCGCTGGAGGTCTACGACAATTTCGGCCAGCGCACGCTGATCCGGCTCGCGAAGCTGGAACGCAACCCGAAGCTCCCGGCGGAGTTGTTCCGGTTCACTCCGCCCCCGGGCGCCGATGTCGTCGGCGACTGATCTGTTCGCGGTTGCCAACCCGGCGACGCCGCTCGCCGAGCGGCTGCGTCCGAAAACGGTCGCGGCGTTCATTGGGCAGCGGCATCTGCTCGGCCCGGGCAAGCCGCTCGCGGTCGCCTTCGCCTCGGGTAAGCCGCACTCGATGATCCTCTGGGGCCCGCCGGGAACCGGCAAGACCTCGCTGGCCCGGCTGATGGCCGATGCGTTCAACGCCGATTTCCTGGCGATCTCCGCCGTGCTCGCGGGCGTCAAGGACATCCGCGACGCGGTCGCGCACGCGGAGGCGGTGTTGGCGCAGTCGGGGCGGCACACGATCCTGTTCGTCGACGAGGTTCATCGCTTCAACAAGGCGCAGCAGGACGCGTTCCTGCCGTTCGTCGAACGCGGGCTGCTGACCTTCATCGGCGCGACCACCGAGAACCCGTCGTTCGAGGTCAACAGCGCGCTGCTCTCGCGCGCGGCGGTCTACGTGCTCGAAGCGCTCAAACCCGACGAACTTTCGCAGCTTCTCGACCGGGCGCTCTCCGCGGCGATGCCGAACGGGACGCTGGCGCCCGCGGCGCGTGACGCGGTCGTCGCCTATGCGGACGGCGACGGGCGGCGGCTGATCAATCTCGTCGAGCAGCTCGGGATCGCGGCGGGCGAGGCCAAGCGTCGCGACATCGACCTCGCCTTCGTCGAGGCCACGATCACCCGCTCGTTGCGCCGCTTCGACAAAGGCGGCGAGGCGTTCTACGACCAGATCTCGGCGCTGCACAAGTCGGTGCGCGGCAGCGACCCCGATGCCGCGCTGTACTGGCTGTGCCGCATGCTCGACGGCGGCGCCGATCCGCTGTACGTCGGGCGGCGCATGATCCGGATGGCCAGTGAAGATATCGGACTGGCCGACCTGCGCGCGCTGCGGCTCGCGCTCGACGCGGTCGAGACCTATGAGCGGCTCGGTACGCCCGAAGGCGAGCTCGCGCTGGCGCAAGCCGTGATCTATCTCGCCTGTGCGGCGAAGAGCAATGCGGTATACGTCGCGTACGGCAAGGCGCGCGCGTTCATCGCCGAGGACGGCTCGCGCCCGGTGCCGCTGCATATCCGCAACGCGCCGACGCGCCTGATGAAGGAGCTGGGCTACGGCAAGGATTATCGCTACGCGCACGACGAACCGGACGCGTATGCCGCCGGGGAGCGCTACCTGCCGGACGGCATGCCCGAGGTCTCGTTCTACGAACCGACGGAGCGCGGCCTCGAGGCGAGAATCGCGGAGAAGCTCGCGGCGATGCGCGCACGCGACGCACAGGCGCGCGCGAAGAAAGACGACCAGTCGTAACGGTCGCTCCCGCACGTGACCCTGCGCGATGGAGCACGCGCGGCCTCTGGTAAGATTCCGCCATGCTCGATATTCAACTGCTTCGCAACGATCTTTCCGCGGTCGCGGCGCGCCTCGAGGCGCGCGGTTACGCGCTCGATACCGCGAAGTTCGAGCGCGTCGAGGCCGAGCGCAAGGCGATCCAGACGCGAACGCAGGAGCTGCAGGCGAAGCGCAACGCCATGTCGAAGCAGATCGGCGCGGGGAAGGGCAGGGGAGAGGACGTAACACCGCTCATGCGCGAGGTCGGCGGCATCGGCGACGAGCTGACTGCATTGGAGCGCCAGCTCGCCGACATTCAGGCCGGGTTGCGCGAGTGGCTCCTCGCCATGCCCAACCTCGCGCACGCGAGCGTGCCGATCGGGCATTCGGAGGCGGAGAACGTCGAGGTGCGGCGCTGGGGCACGCCGCGGCCT
>JBGPYP010000283.1:0-3601 GCA_041493285.1 Casimicrobiaceae bacterium | reverse complement strand
TGGGGCCTGCCATGGGCTTCGCGTCGCTTCGCGCATCTCATCCCGGAAAGCCTCCGTCGCGGCCACGCGGGGCCTATGCAGAGGCTCCTTAGGCGAGCAACTGCAGCCGCTCGAACGTTCCCTTGCCCCACCGCGACTCGAACTTGGGCGGGACGGCCTTGATGACCGGATCGCGAAACAAGGCGACGTCGGGCTTGATCACGGTCATGCCGCCTTTGGCGAAAGTAGCGACGAGATCATTTTCCTGCTTGATGATCTCGGCGTTCGCGGTCGTGACGGCCTTGGCGAGTGCGGTCTGCATCACCGCGCGATCGGCATCGGAGAGCCCGCGCCAGAATTGCTCGTTCACTACGACAAAGCGCGGCGTGATGATATGCGCGGTCAGCACCAGATACTTCTGCACTTCGTAGATCTTGGCTGACTGGATCGTCGGCAGTGGATTTTCCTGGCCGTCGACCAGCTCCTGCTTGAGCGCGAGATAAAGCTCGCCGAAATTGATCGGCGTCGGCCGCGCTCCCCACGCCTCGGCCATCGCGTTAAAGACGTCGACCGGAGGGACGCGCAGCTTGAATCCGACCATGTCCTTAGGTTCCTTGACCGGCTTGCTCGCGGTGGTGAGGTGGCGCGTGCCGTAGTAGATGGTGTCGATGATCCGCATGCCGCGAGTCTTGACCAACGCGTCGCTTAGGCTTTGCCCGTCGGCGCTCGCCATCCCCTTCGCCATGTGCGCGGCGTCGCGCCAGATGTACGGCGCCTCGAGCACCGAGATCGCGGGCACCCACGAGCCGAACGTGCCCGCGCCGTCGGTGTAGAGCTGCAGCGCGTTCGAGGCCAGCGCCTCGATCATGTCGCGCTGCGTGCCGAGCTGCGAGGCCGGGAAGCTCTGCAGCTCGAGCCGCCCGCCTGTCTTGTCCGCGATTTCCTTGCCCGCTGCCTCGATCGCCACGACGCTCGGATAGTTCGCCGGCAACACGTCGCCGTAGCGAATGATGGTCTTGGTCTGCGCGCCGGCCCGGCGGATAAACGGACCGGCGGCGAGCGTCGCGGCGGCCGCCGCGGTGAACCTGCGTCGAGAGATCATGGTCTCCTCCTTGGTCGTTGCGTTTGCCTGGATCGTCCGCTGATCGATCAGAACCGCATCGCTCGGTTGCGCGCCTTGGCGATGCGCTGACATGTTACTATCGATTGTCAATCGCCGCCGCTGCGGCGCACGGCCGCGCTCGAGCGGGGAAGGATTCCTGACATGTCAACGCCAACGCGCGCGGCGCGTCTACCCTCGCGACGGATACCGGGATGACGCAGCCTTTGAGCGGCGTTTGGTGCGCGACATTGACGCCGCTGGGCGCGGATGATCGTCCGGATCACGCGCGACTCGCCGCGCACGTCCGGCGCATGTTTGCCGCGGGCGTCGACGGCATCGCGCTGTTCGGAACGACCGGCGAGGGCCAGTCGTTCTCGGTCGCCGAACGGCTGGCCGGTCTCGATGCGCTGCTCGCCGCCGGCATCGATCCCGCACGAATTCTCGCCGGAACCGGTTGCGCAGCGCTGCCGGAAACCATCGCGCTTACGCGCCATGCCGTTGCTTGCGGCTGTGCGGGTGCCCTGGTGCTGCCGCCGTTTTTTTTCAAGGATATTGACAACGGCGGGCTGTACGCGAGCTACGCGAGAGTCATCGATGAAGTCGCGGACGCGCGTCTGCGACTGTTCCTGTACCACATTCCACAGGTCAGCGGCGTGCCCATCGCGGATGCAGTGATTGCGCGGCTTGCGCACGCGTATCCGACGCTGATCGCCGGCGTGAAGGATAGCGAGTGCAATCTCGAGCATTCGTTGCGGCTGCTCGCCGCGTTCCCGAAGCTCTCGATCTTCGTCGGCTTCGAGCCACACGTCCCGGCCGCGCTCGCCGCCGGCGGCGCGGGCACCATCTGCGGCGTCGCGAACCTCTATCCGCGGCTCATCCGCCGCCTGTACGATCGCGCAAGGGATCCGAGCCACCGCGAGGACCTGGCGCAAGTCGAGCGGTTCATTGCGGTACTGGACGCATATCCGCTGTTCCCGGCGTTCAAGGCGCTGCAGGCGGAGCTGACCGGTGACGCCGCGTGGAACGCGCTCCGCCCTCCCCTGGTTCCCCTCGACGCGCCGGTGCGCGAGGCGTGGCTCGCGGCCGTCGCGGCGTGCGGGATGGCGCGGAGCGACGCCGCGGGACCCTACTGATCGGAAAGGCACGCATGAATCCGTCCCAAACAACACCCGCAGAGCTTTCCGCACTCGCTGCGTTCGATACGCCGACGATCTGCAACGCGCTGGAAGTCGTGTTGCCCGAGTCCCGTGCGCGCGGCTATACCACGCGGCCGGCGGTGTGCGGATTTCCCGCGCTCAAGCCGATGGTAGGCTACGCTCGAACGGCGCGGATCCGCGCCAAGTCGCCCTCCCCGCTGAGCGCGGCCGAGGCGCGCGAACTGCGCCACGACTACTACCGCTACGTCGACGCAGGCCCCAAACCATCGCTGGTGCTGATCGAGGATCTCGACGGGCCGGACGCCGGGTACGGCGCGTTCTGGGGCGAAGTCCAGTCGGCGATCCACCTCGGCCTGGGTGCGCTCGGCGTGATTACCGACGGCTCGGTGCGCGACATCGACGCTTGGGCGCCCGGTTTCCAGTCCCTCGCCGCGATGGTCGGACCTTCGCACGCCTACGTCCATATCGTCGACTTCGGCGGCGAGATCGACGTGCTCGGCATGCGCGTGCGCTCCGGCGACGTCGTGCACGCCGATCGTCATGGCGCCGTGGTGATCCCGGTCGCGGCCATCCGCAGCCTGCCAGCGGCGGCGGAAAAAGTGGCGCGGCGCGAGGCAAGCATCCTCGCGGTCGCGCGCGCTCCGGGCTGCACCGCGGAGAAGCTGATCGCCGTGTTCAAGGAGCAGGACGCCATCCACTGACCCGAGCCTGGACGAGTATCATTTCGGATCGAATAGCTAAGCAACCTAAGCGGCGTGACGCCGCGCAACGACCCCAAGAGGAGGAACACCATGGCTGACCGCACGCACGACGATCGACCCGACGCATTGCGCCGCCGGCTGTTGCAGGCCGGAGCCGGCGCCGCCGCGCTCGGCGCGCTGCCCGGCGCGAACGTCCTCACCGCCCAGGCGCAGGGCGCGTTCGACTGGAAGCGTTTCAAGGGCGAGAAAATCGAGATCCTGCTGGTCAAGAGCCCGCGGGGCGACCTCCTCTCCAAGTATCACAAGGAGTTCGAGGACATGACCGGCATTCAACTCGGTTCCGAAATGGTTCCCGAGCAGCAACAGCGACAGAAAGCGGTCATCGAGTTCAATTCCGGCAACCCCAGCTTCGACGTCATCGCGCTGTCGTATCACGTCCAGAAGCGGCAGTTCGCCAAGAACAACTGGCTCACCGATCTGCGGCCATTCATCAACGACAAGTCGCTGGCCGCACCCGACCTCGACTTCGCCGACTTCGCCAAGGGCGGGCTGCAATATGCGGTCGAGCCCGACGGGCGGGTGATGAGCCTGCCCTTCAATCTCGATCCCTGGGTCGTGTACTGGAACAAGGAGATCTTCGCGAGCAAAGGCGTGGCCTATCC
>JBGPYP010000336.1:0-2904 GCA_041493285.1 Casimicrobiaceae bacterium | reverse complement strand
CGCAACCCGCACCAATACTGGCTTCCAGGCGAACTATCATCGATTTAACCGGACGCTACTGAGTCTGACCCTACTTTTCCTCCAAAAGTCGAGTCTGACCCTACTTTTCCTTGACCCTACTTTTCCTCGAGCAGGAACATGAGGTGCCGCTTCACCGCCGGCCACTCGCTTTCGATGATGCTGAATACGACCGTGTCGCGATAGCTGCCGTCGGGCGAGATCTGGTGGTTGCGCAGCACGCCGTCCTGCTTGGCGCCCAGCCGAGCGATCGCTTCGCGCGAGGCGTGATTGAACCAGTGCGTGCGGAATTCCACCGCGATGCACTTGAGCTTCTCGAACGCGTGCGCAAGCAGCAGGATCTTGCACTCGGTGTTGATCGCGGTGCGCTGCGCGCGCGCCGCGTACCAGGTGTAGCCGATCTCCAATCTGTGGTTCGGCACGTCGACGTGGAAGTAGCGCGTGCAGCCGACGATCTCGCCGGTCGCGTTGGCGCGCACCACGAACGGCATCGCGCCTTCCTGCTCGCGCATCCCGAGCGCGGTGTCGATGTAGGTCGCGGTCTTGTCGGGGGCGGGCACCGACGTGTACCAGAGGCGCCACAGTTCGCCGTCGGCGGCCACGCGCCGCAGATCCGATTCATGCTCGCGGGCCAACGGCTCGAGCGTCGCGTGCCGCCCCTTCAGCGTGACGGGTTCGACGAACGCCACGCTAGCGTCCTGACCTCGCCATAAAGGCCACCCGCTCGAACAGGTGCACATCCTGTTCGTTCTTGAGCAGCGCCCCGTGCAGCGGCGGGATCACGACCTTCTTGTCCGTGCTTCGCAGTGCCTCGGGGGGGATATCCTCGGCGAGCAGGAGCTTCAGCCAGTCGAGAAGCTCGGAGGTCGACGGTTTCTTCTTGAGCCCCGGCACTTCGCGCAGCTCGAAGAAAACCTCGAGCGCTTCCTTGAGCAGCACCTTCTTCAAACCCGGAAAGTGCACGTCGACGATGCGCGTCATCGTCTCCTTGTCCGGAAACTTGATGTAGTGGAAGAAGCAACGGCGCAGGAACGCGTCGGGCAGCTCCTTCTCGTTGTTGCTGGTGATCACGACCAGCGGGCGGTGCCGCGCCTTGATCGTGGCTTGCGTCTCGTAGACGTAGAACTCCATGCGGTCGAGCTCGCGTAGCAAGTCGTTCGGGAACTCGATGTCGGCCTTGTCGATCTCGTCGATAAGCACCACCGCCGCCGTCTCCGACTCGAACGCTTCCCACAGCACGCCGCGCTTGATGTAATGCGCGATGTCGCCGACGTGCTCATCGCCGAGCTGCGAGTCGCGCAGCCGCGATACCGCGTCGTACTCGTACAGACCCTGCTGCGCCTTGGTGGTCGACTTGATGTGCCACTGTACCAGCGGGCGCCCGATTGCGCGCGCGACCTCCTCGGCCAGCATCGTCTTGCCGGTTCCCGGCTCGCCCTTGACCAGCAGCGGCCGCTCGAGCGTCACCGCAGCGTTGACCGCGAGCATCAAGTCCGGCGTGGCGACGTAGGTGTCGGTGCCTTCGAAGCGCATCATCGAATCCGATGTTAACCCAGAACGTAGCGAAGCAGCCAGAGCACGCTCATCCCGACCGCGATGGTGAGCACCGCGCTCTGTCGCCACCACGCGACTCCGCCGGCGACGAGCGCCGCCATCAGCTTGGCGTTGCCTGGGTCGATGCGCAACATGCCAAGCGGCATGAACACGACCGCCGGCACGACGATCGCGGTCAGCATCGCCACCGGAACGTGCTTGAGCGCTTCGGCGAGCAGCGGCGGCACGTCGCGGCGCGCGAAGAACGCGATAAACGACAGCCGCGTCGCGTACGTGATCGCGCCTACTGCGAAGATCAGCAGCCAGATCGTGAGCTGTCTATCCACGCTCGCCCGCCACTTTGTCGCCCAGAACGCCGGCGGCGATCCCGAGCAGTCCGCTGCAGATCAGCGACAGCCGCAGCGGCATCGCGTCGAGCACGATAACGGCTACCGTCGCCACCGCGAAGACGAGGATCGAGACGCGATCACGGAGCAGCGGTACCAGTACAGCGAGAAAGCAGAGCGGGACGACGAAGTCGAGCTGCCACGACGCCGGGATGACCTGTCCGGCGACGATCCCGGCGATCGTCGCGATCTGCCAGATCGCCCACAGCAGCGCGCCGCTGCCCAGGAAATACGACGCGTTCGCACGCAGATCGTCGGAGCTCTGGAATCGCTGCAGCGTCCCCGCGAAGGCCTGATCGGTGAGCAGAAAGGACAGGAGATTGCGCCAGCGGTGGTCGAGCGACCGCAGATATGGTGCCATCGCGGCGCTGTACATCACGAGACGCAGGCTGACGACGAGGCAGGAGAGCAGGATCACGGCGAATGGCGCTCCGGCCGCGAGCAGCTGCACCGCGATGATCTGCGCGGCGCCGCTGAACATGATCATCGACATGGCGAGGGCCGCGATCGGCGACGCACCGGCGGC
This sequence comes from Casimicrobiaceae bacterium, assembly GCA_041493285.1. Taxonomy (GTDB): domain Bacteria; phylum Pseudomonadota; class Gammaproteobacteria; order Burkholderiales; family Casimicrobiaceae; genus PALSA-1003. The sequence goes on along the minus strand of JBGPYP010000336.1, from coordinate 420 downwards.
GAGCGCACCGATCCCGCACACCATGCCGAAGGGTACGATGCCGAAGAGCATCGGCGCGATGTCGCGGGCGCCTTCGAGGAACGCGGGCCGGGAGAAATGCGTGCGCATCATGAAAACAAAGGGCTTGCGGCCGGCGAAGCCGCAAGCCCTTGCAAGCAGATCCCGTGATTATAGCCCAGCGCGAGCGGCTGGATATTCCGACTCGGCATCGAGCCCCGGCCACACCGCCCTGCCGTCGATGCATTGCATGAGGTAGATCGCGACGCCCGGATCGCCGGTGTACAGCGAGTAGCGCCGCATGCCGTAGCTCGCGGCGTGGCGTTCGCACTGCGCGATCGCATGCATCGCAAACGCACGCGCACGTTCGAGCCAGCGTTGATCGCCGGTTCTGCGAAAGAGCTTCACGAATGTGTAACCGTT